>RPOS01000270.1 GCA_003820635.1 Verrucomicrobiaceae bacterium
CTGGGCCTGGATGGCGCGCTCGCTGTAGTAAACCATGTCCATGCCGACAAGCGGCTGGCGGTATGGGTAGCGTTTGGTGATTTCCTGGATCCGTGGAGCCTTGTCGAAAATGGGCACGCCTGGAGGATAGGTGGCCAGCAGGACGCGGCCGTCAAGCACCAGCGGGGCGAAGTCCTTGTAGCGCTCCACCACTTCGGAAATCGGGCCGGAGCCGTGCGAGGACGGAGAGATCAGGATGCCCACCGATGGCGTCTGCAGGTCCGCGGCCACCGATTCAAGCTTCAGGAAACCCTCGCGCGTGGGTGGCAGCCAGATGCTCACGCGGTCCGCATACCAGGCCACGGCCCACGGCTGGTCGGAGAAAACGACTTGTTTGTCGGTGACCCAGCCTTTGACGCCGGCGGTCTTGCTGTTGAGGGCGGGCGCGTAGTAGGGCGGCCAATGCGGCACGCCACCGCGGTCGCGCACGTGCATGCCGACACGGACTTTCTGCGGCAGCGAGAGCACAAGCGGCAGGGCGCAGATGAAGATGACCACGAAATGATGGACATTGCGCAGGGCCGGGGTGGAGGCGACGAACTCGAGGCGGCTCCACAGGATGGAAACAAAAGCCAGACCGTAAGCCGTCATGATCGGCGCGAACAGCAGGTGGATCTGGTTGGGATCCAGCGGATCCTTGGAAATGCCGAAGAAGGCCAGGCCGATGGCGGCGGTAACCCACATCAGCAGGATCGCCCAGCGGAAATCCGCGATGGACTTCCGTTTGAAGGGATGGAGCAGCGCGAGGAAAAACAGCGGCGCCACCACGATGCCGGCGAGCAGCGGCACGATGTCGGTGGCCTGCAGCAGGGTGGTGCGCAGGATTTTGCCGATCAGCCCTTCAAGCACCAGCGGTTCGGCCGCGAGGTCGGTGTTGCGCATGACGGCAATCTCCGAGCCATTGCCCAGGCCGTTGTAAAGCGTGAGGAAGGCCGTGCCGAAAGGCGTGCCGGTGATGCCCTGGTTGCGCAGGATCGGCCCGATGGCGGCGATGATGATGAGAGCGAGGATCGACAGCCCGACAATGCCGCGCGGGCGGAAGGCGATCGCCGCGAAAATGATATAACCGAGCGCGATCCAGACGGTCATCCAGTGGGTGAGCGCCAGCAGGGTGAAAAACACGCCGGCGATGACCGCCGGAGTCATGGCAATGCGTCCCTCGGTGGCGGCCTCCACCGCCCGGTAGACGAAATACATGCCGCAGGAAAACAGCAGCAGCATCAGCATTTGCGGCAGCCCGCTGAGCGAATAGTTCCAGAACGTTTCACAAAACAACATCAGGATGGCGCACACCCCGGCGATCTTGGCGTCGAATATCCGCGAAATGAGCAGATAGTTCACCCCGATTGCCATCAGGAAAAACAGCGTGCAGACCGTGGCAATCACCCGGTCGAGCGGATAGACCATCTCGGTCTCGTTCATTTGCCAGGCGTCCGCCTTTTCCGCGCCGATCATTTTGAGCACGGCGGCATTGAGCAGCGGGTTGAGCGGAGAGTGGTAGGTGTCCTGGAAACCGAGCAGCGAGACGGCGCGGTTCTCGGTCCGTTCCGCCTGATAGTAGGCGACCGGCCGGATCATCTTGGTGGTGAAACCATTGCCGCGGGCGATCTCGCGGGCGATCTGGGCCTGATCCATCGCCTGCGGGGAATTGAGCCCCCTGAACAACGTGAAGAGGTTGCCAAGGGTGAGAATGATCAGAATGACGAAAAACAGGCTGCGGCGGATCAGGATGCCGAAGTCGATCTGGGCGGGGTTGCGATTCATGAAGGGCGGGGAAAAGCGGGTTGGATATCAGAGGCCGAGTTCCTTGAGCTTGCGCTGGAGGGTTCTGCGGCTCACGCCAAGGAGTTCCGCCGCTTGGGTGCGGTTACCCATGGCGGTAGCGAGGGCGGCGCGGATGGTATTGGTTTCGAGCGCATGCAAGTTGAATTCCGCCCCTCCATCAAGGGAGTTTTTGGCGGGAACGGGTGGATAGGCGGGCGAGCTGCCTTGGGAAAGGAGAAACTGCGGCAGGTGCCTCACGTCGATCACCGCGTCATTGCTCATCACCACCCCGTGCTCGATGGCGGTGCGCAGCTCGCGGACATTGCCGGGCCAGGAATAATCGATCAACAACCTGAGCGCCGGATCCGTGAGCGGCTTGAGCGGCCGGTCGTTCTCCTTGGCGAACTCCTGCAGGAAGGCACTGGCCAGCAGCACGATGTCCTCCCGGCGCGTGCGCAGCGGCGGCATCTCGATTTTCACGACGTTGAGCCGGAAAAACAGATCCTCGCGGAATTCGCCGCGGTCCACCAGTTCGCGGAGGTTCTTGTTGGTGGCGGCGATCACCCGCACGTCCACTTTGATGGGCGTGTTGGAGCCGACGCGCTCCAGCGAGCGCTCCGAAAGCACGCGCAGCAGTTTGATCTGCGTGGCGGAGTCGATCTCGCCGATTTCATCGAGAAACAGCGTGCCGCCGTCCGCCTGCTCGAAACGGCCGATCCGGCGCTGGGCGGCTCCGGTAAAGGCACCTTTTTCATGGCCGAACAGCTCGCTCTCCAGCAGCTGCGGCGAGAGCGCCGCGCAATGCACCGTGACCATTTTCGCCGCCGGCCGCCCGGACAAGTGGTGCAGCAAACCGGCCACCACCTCCTTGCCGGTGCCGGACTCGCCTTCGATGAGGATCGTCGCACGGGTGGGCGCGACCTGTTGGATGATTTCGGAAACCTTGGCGATTTCCGGCGACTTGCCGATCAGGCGGTCGAGCTTGTGGGATTTTTTGACCTGCTGGGTGAGTTGTTTGTTTTCCGTTTCCAGATGGCGGCTCCGCAGCGCGCGCTTGAGCAGCATTTCCACCTCGTCGAGATTGAGCGGCTTGGTGACGAAATGCCAGGCCCCGCGGCGCATCGCCTCCACCGCGGTATCCACCGAGCCGTAGGCGGTCATCATGATGGCCACCGGCGGCTCCGGCAGCGCGAGCGCCGCATCTAACAAGTCCATCCCGGACCCGCCGCCCATCCGCAGGTCGGTGAGCAGGAGTTGGACCGGTTCGCTCTTGAGAATGGCGAGCGCCTCCGCCGGGCTGGCGGCGGTGTAAACGTCGAACTCCTCCTCCAGCGCGCCGCGCAGGCCGTCGCGTGTGGATTTCTCGTCGTCAACAATGAGCAGGGTGGGGAGCATGGGGGTAAAAGCTGGAATTTTGAAAACTGAAATGCTGAAATCAATCGACTTCGATCATCGGCTCGGGGCTGCCTAACATCCTGACGGTGCGCTCGGCGCGCGGCAGGTGGATGATGACGCGGGTTCCCTGACCTTCCCGGCTTTCGATGGCGATCTCCCCGCCGTGCTCGCGGATGATGCGCCGCACGATGAGCAGGCCGAGGCCGGAGCCGGATGACTTGGTGGTGCGGTAGGGCTCGAAAATCGCGCCCATGTGTTCAGGGGAAATGCCGATCCCGTTGTCCTCGATGGAGATGACATATTCGAAATCGTTTGCCCGGCTGCGGATCGTGATGTGGCCGCCCGTGGCGGGCAGCGCCTGATAGGCATTGCGCAGGAGGTTGTAGAAAACCTGTTGGAACGGGCAGCCATCAATCGCCGGAGGAGGCAGGGTTTCGGCGAGGTCCAGCGCCACCGCAGGATGGCGCAACTAGA
>RPOS01000271.1 GCA_003820635.1 Verrucomicrobiaceae bacterium
AGGTGCAGCCGCCCGGTGGGGCTGGGTGCGAAGCGCGTGCGGATGGACATGGGGATTCTACGGTGTGCCTGCCGGGGAGTATCGGCACGGCGCGCCGCGTGGCGACTTCAGAATTCAGCAGCGCACTCCGCCAGCGAGCGGAAAACGCGGTCCGCCACTGTGAAATCGAGGCATTCGGTCACCCGGTTCGGCACCGCCCACACGCACATGCCGGCGCCCTTCGCCGCGTTCACGCCGTTGAGCGAATCCTCGATGACCAGACAGTTCCGCGGTGCGACGTCGAGGCGCTTCGCTGCTTCGAGAAAAAGATCCGGCGCGGGCTTGATGCGCGCGGCGTCGCCCCGGCAGACGGTGGTGGCGAAGTGCTGCGCCAGACTGAGTTTCTCAAGCCAGCCATCCACCCAGTGGTGCGATGAACTGGAAACCACCGCCGCAGGCAGGCCCGCTGCGGGGAGCTTGCCGAGCACCTCGCTCACGCCGTGCATCGGCCCCGCGCCACCGAGTTCTGCCATGATTTCCTCCTGCCGCCGGGTATCGAGATCGTGCCAGTCGAAGGCCAGGCCGGTGAGGTCCTCAAGATGCGTCTTGGGCGACCATGTCGCGAAATCCGAGCCGATGCAGCGCGTGTAAATCTCCAGCGGCAGGTCGTGCGCGTGCGCCTCGAACACGCGCCGCCAAGACTGATAGATCGCCCACTCGGTATCCACCAGCACACCGTCGAAATCAAACAACACCGCCGCGAAATCCATGCGCTTCGAATGCCTTGTGATTACCGACCGGGCAAGCACGGATCAATCTCACCCCGCCTTCTCCACCTCGGCCTCCACACGGGCGGCGCGGCGCAGGCCTTGGGCGCTGGAGTGGCCGGTCACCTTCCGCACCATCCAGTCGAAAGTGAGATAGAACACCGGCACCACGAAAAGCGTGAGCACGGTGGCGATGGTCATGCCGCCGACGACCACCAGGCCGAGCGGATTGCGGGTTTCCGAACCGGCGCCGGACGCGATGGCCAGCGGCAGGGTGCCGCCGATGGTGGAGATGGACGTCATCAAAATCGGGCGGAAGCGCAGGGTGGTGGCTTCCCACACGGCATCGAAGGCGTCCTTTCCTTCCAACTGGAGTTGGTTGGCAAACTCGACAATGAGGATGCCGTTCTTGGCGATGAGGCCGATGAGCAGAATGAGCCCGAACTGCGCGAAGAGGTTGTTGGTCATCGGCTCGCCGAAAAACCGGGTGCCGTAGAGCGTGAGCACACCGCCTGTTAGAGCGAGCGCCACGCCGGTGAAGATGGTGACCGGGTGGACCCAGCTTTCAAACTGCGCGGCCAGGATGAGGAAAGTGAAGAGCAGGCCAAGGACGAACAGCGTGAGCGTGTCGCTGGCGCTGTCCACATACTCGCGCGTCTCGCCGTCCCATGCGTGGCCATATCCCTCGGGCAGGATGTCCGGGAGGATCTCCTCGATGAAGTCCACGCCATCGCCCACGGTTTTGCCCTGGGCAAGGCGCGCCTTGATGGAGATGGACCGCAGCCGGTTGAAGTGCGGGTATTCCTCCGGCGTGATGGTTTCCTCGCGGGAAACCACGTTGGAGAGCTGCACGAGGCCGCCCTTGTCGGAGCGCACATAGACCTTGCCGAGGTCCGAGGGCGAGAGGCGCGCGGCATCCTCGATTTGCAAGATCACATCATACTGGCGGCCCGCCTGTTTGTATTGGGTGACCTGGCGCCCGCCGAACAATGATTCCAGCGTGGTGGCGATGCGTGAAACCGGCACGCCGAGGTCCGCGGCGCGTTCGCGCTCGATGGTGACATCGAGCTGCGGCTTGTCGGTTTTCGGTTCGGCGCGCGCGCCTTCGAAGATGCCGCTCCCGCGCATTTTGGTGAGCACGGTGTCGCCGTAGCCGAGCAGTTTGTCGAAATCGTTGCCTTGCAGGACGAGTTCGAAACTCTCGCTCAAGCGCCGCCCGCCAAGCGGATTGGGAATGATGGCGAATGACAGCCCGCCGGTGACTTCCTGTCCGTAGGCGGCGTTGATTTCATTGACGATGTCCTGGGTCGAGCGCTCGCGTTTCTCCCACGGCTTGAGAGTGGAGAACACGAGGCCCTGGTTGCCCGCGCCCGGCGCGCCACGGGCGAAGGCGGTGGCGGAGAAGTAGCGCTCGAGCTCCGGGTGGCGCGCAATGATCTCCGTCATTTTTTTGACGTAGTTGAAGGTGTAGTCCGGATGCGACCCGAGCGGGCCGTTGAAGATGGAGATGAAACTGCCGCGGTCTTCCAGCGGAGTGAGTTCGCGTTGCAGTCCCTTGTAGGCGAAGGGTGCGAGCGCGACGAAAGCGGCTGATAGAAGAATCACCAGCGGCCATGCCCTGAGGGAAAGCCGCAGGGATTTGCCGAACCAGCGGGTCACGAAATCAAAGCCCGGCTCGGTCACGCGGTAGATCCAGCCGTGCGGTGCGTGGCCGGTCTTCGGGTCGTATCCCTTCAGCAGCAGCGAGCACAGCATTGGCGTGACTGTTAGGGAAACCGCCATGGAAACCATCACCGAGACCGCCAGTGAAACGCCGAACTCGTAGAACAGCCGTCCGGTGGAGCCGGATTGGAAGGCCACGGGAAGAAACACCGCCGCCAGCGTGAGCGTGGAGGCGATGATCGCGAATGCCACCTGCCGCGCCCCGAGAACGGATGCCTGGATCTTCGTTTCACCCTCCTCGATGCGGCGGTAGATGTTTTCCAGCATCACGATCGCGTCGTCCACCACCAGGCCGATGGCCAGCACGAGCGCAAGCAGCGTGAGGATGTTGATGGAGAAACCCAGTGCCGCCAGCACGGCGAAGGTGCCGATGATCGAAATCGGAATCGCCGTCACCGGGATCACCACCGCGCGCCAGTCGCGCAGGAAGAAGAAAATCACCGCGATGACAATCAGGAAGGCCTCGAAGAAGGTTTTGAACACCTCGTCCACCGAGCGCTGCACGAACACCGAGCTGTCATAGCCGACACGCACGTCGGTGCCTTCCGGCAGCTCCGCCTTGATCACCGGGATGAGCTCCTTCACGCCATCGGCCACTTCCAACAAATTCGACTTTGACTGGCGCACCACGCCGAGGCCGACGGTGGGCTTGCCGTTGAAGAAGGTGCGCGTGCGGTAGTCTTCGGACCCGAGCTCGGCGCGGCCCACGTCCTTGAGCTTGATCTGGCTGTTGCCGCGGGTGGCGATGATCATTTCCTCGAAGGCGGCGGCATCGGCCAGCTCACCCTGGGTGCGCACGGTGAACTCGCGGGCGAATGATTCGATCCGGCCGCCGGGGATATCGACGTTTTGTGCGCGCAGCGCGTCCTCCACATCGGCGGCGGTGAGTTGATAGGAGGCGAGCTTGTCGGGATCGAGCCACAGGCGCATGGCATAACGGCGCTCGCCGCCGATGAAGATGGTGCCCACGCCCGGCACCGTCTGGATGCGCTGCTTGGCAATGCGGTCCACGATGTCCGTCAGTTCGGTGCGGGAAAAGCGGTCGGAAGTGAAGGTCATCCACAGCACCGGCTGCGCGTCGGCTTCCTCCTTGGCGATGATCGGCTCGTCCACTTCGTCGGGCAACCGGCCGCGCGCGCGGCTCACGCGGTCGCGCACGTCGTTGGCCGCCTCGTCCGGATCGCGATCCAGCACGAATTCGAT
>RPOS01000272.1 GCA_003820635.1 Verrucomicrobiaceae bacterium
GATGTGGACATCGAGAAATCCAACATCCTTCTGTTAGGACCCACGGGCTCGGGCAAGACCCTGCTCGCCCGCACGCTGGCCCGCGTGCTCGACGTGCCGTTCTGCATCGTGGACGCCACCACCCTCACCGAGGCCGGCTACGTCGGCGAGGACGTGGAGAACATCATCCTGCGCCTGCTCCAGGCATCGGACTTCGATGTTTCCCGCGCCGAGCGCGGCATCATCTATGTGGATGAAATCGACAAGATCGGCCGCAAGACCGAGAACGTCTCCATCACCCGCGATGTCTCCGGCGAGGGCGTGCAGCAGGCGTTGCTCAAGATCCTCGAAGGCACCGTCTGCAACGTGCCGCCGCAAGGCGGCCGCAAGCACCCGCAGCAGGAATACATTCAGGTCAATACCGAGAAGATCCTCTTCATCGTCGGCGGAGCCTTCGTCGGGCTGGAAGATCTCGTCCGCCGCCGCCTTGGCAGCAACACGCTCGGCTTCCACGCCGGCACCGACAAGGAGGAAAACCTCGACTCGCCGGACCTCAACGTGCTCGACCGCGTGCAACCGGAAGACCTGCTCCACTTCGGCCTCATCCCGGAGTTCATCGGCCGCCTGCCGGTGATTTCCGCGCTGCGCAAGCTCAACGAGGACGAGCTCATGTCCATCCTCACCGAGCCGAAAAACGCGCTCATCAAGCAATACGGCAAACAACTCGCGATGAACGGCGTGAAACTGCGCATCACCCGCGATGCCCTGCGCGCGCTGGCCGAAGAAGCCGTCCGCCGCGGCACCGGCGCCCGCGCGCTGCGCTCGATCTTCGAAAAGATGATGCTCGAAGTCATGTTCGACATCCCGTCGCGCGATGACATCGAATCGGTCACCATCAACCGCCAGGTCGTGCTGGGCGAGCGGGCACCGCTCATCCGCCGCCGCAAGCGCGCGGACCGCGACGCGGCGTGATCGTGGCGCGGGCATCCTGCCCGCCGCCAATGGACTTCTGGCGGCAGAATGCCCGGGCCGCTTTCTTTCGCGCCAATTCGTGCATTTCGTGGTTTGAATCCGGCGCTCCAGATTCAATCATCCACTCCATGCGCAACCGCTTCTACGGGGATTTCGACACGCAACGCCTTTCCGGCAAATCGGATGCGGGCGATTACCGCTCGCCATTCCAGATCGACCGCGACCGCGTGTTGCACACGCCCACCTTCCGCCGGCTGCAGAACAAGACGCAGGTTTTCTGGAGCGGCGAATACGACTTCTACCGCACGCGGCTGACTCACTCGCTGGAGGTCGCGCAGATCGGCAAGTCGATCTGTCACTGGCTGCAAGTGCGGCCGGACAGCCCGCTGGCGGAGGATTTCTTCATCGATGCGGATCTGGTGGAAGCGGTGTGCCTTTCGCACGATCTCGGCCATCCGCCCTTCGGCCATGCCGGCGAGCGCACGCTCAATCACCTGATGCGCGGGCACGGCGGATTCGAAGGCAACGCCCAGACGCTGCGCCTGCTCACCGAACGGATTTTCTCCGCCAAGCGGGCGGGCATGGATCCGACCCGCGCGTTTCTCGACGGCATCCTCAAATACAAGTCGCTGTGGTCCGAGTTGAAATCCGCCACCGGCAGCGAGCCGGAGCATCACTTCATCTATGACGACCAGCAGTCCCACCTCGATTGGGCGATGGGCGGCCATGACATTCCGTTAGAGCTGCCGCCCGGTTCCACGCGCGACAAGTTCAAGTCCATCGAATGCCAGATCATGGACTGGGCGGATGACACCGCCTACTCGCTCAACGACCTGTCCGACAGCGTGCGCGCAGGGTTTCTCAACCTCGAAAAAATCGAAGCGTGGGCGGAGAAACACGATCATTCCACCGGTGATGGCACGCCGCTCGGTGATCTGCTGAAGGCGATCCGCCGCAAGAGGGTCGACCCATTTGTGGGCAAGCGCATCGGCCGCTACATTCAGTCCACCCGGCTGGAAGTGGATGTAAATTTTCTGAGCGCGGCGACCAATCGTTATCATTTCCGCCTGGCCATCGATGAAGATGCCAAAGCGGAGTCCGCGCTGTTCAAGCGGCTGGCCTTCGAGGTGGTGTTCCTCTCGCCGCAGTTGAAACAACTCGAACACAAGGGCAGCCGGATGCTGCGGCAGATGTGGCAGGTTCTCGGCGAGCGCTACATCGCGGGCGGCACCATCGATGGTCAGGATTTCCAACTCCTACCCGCGGACACCGCGGCGGAAATCATTGCCGCACCCGACGAGGCGACACGCGCCCGCCTGGTTTGTGATTTTCTGGCCGGCATGACCGATGGTTATGCGGCGCGCACCTACAAGCGGCTGTTCTCGCCGGACTTCGGCTCGATCGGGGATTTGATCGGCTGAGATGCGGCTGGCCCCCATGTCAAGATGCGGCATTCCGAGCCCGATTTGCGCATTTTTCTGACATATGTGCTTCAGGCGATTGACCGGTAACCATTGTCTTCAATAGCGTGGGCCGTTCCATGAATTTCACATCCTTCAAAATCCAGCGACCGATGTCCCGGTTCTCGGGTTTGCTGCTGGCTGCTGGCTTCGTCATCGTGACGTATGTTCTTCACCTCATGCGCCAGTGGGACCCGCTCCTTGCGGAGGAGGACCACCTGATGGAATGGACGCAGGCAGCTTTCCTCTGCTGGGCAGGTGTCTTGCATTTTCGTCGTGGTCGCCGGAACCATGGTGACCCGGTCGCATGGGCGGTCTTTGGTGGACTGGCCCTGCTTTGCGCCTCTTTTCTGGCACGCGAGCTGGATATCGACTCTTGGGGAACGCCATTGTTTGGAAAAACGCTGGAGGCGGTCTTGCGAGGCCTTCTGGTCATTTCATGGCTGGGCTTTGCGCGATTTCTATGGAAAAACTTCAAGCTGCTCTATCAAGCGTTCCCAAGCACGACTGGCACACCGGTCATCGTCCTCACCGTCATCGGCGGCAGCCTCTACCTCGCCTCCTGGCCATTCGAGAAAGAGCTCTTTTCCCTGCCGGAAAACACCATGAAGTTCTGGGGTCAACTTTTGCAGATTTTCGCCTGCACTCTTTTTTTCATGGGCTCGCTTGCCAAACTTTCGCAATTGGGGACAGAGTGAGCAGATGAGCATTTTTTTCTGACGTTGAGGCAAGAAAGATGCCAATGCGCATACTCTGATCCAATTCGTTCACTGCCTGTGGACACCCCTTTGCCAAAAAAACAAAAATCGTAGGGTCTTAGGGGTTCTAGAGTGATTGCGGGAGTGAGTGCCATCTCCACTCAGACATCCGCGGCGACCGGGACTGCATCGACCAAACTCCGCAAATCCTCTGAAAACATTCGCATCTCCTAACATTTGGAGTCTTTTGACTTTTCTAATTTTGAAAACATAAGCTAGTGGCGACCAGTTTTCCGTGGCCGGGATTGCATCGGTTCCGTTAGACATCCGGGGGGAAGTCCGCGGAATCAATCCTGCGAGGAAAACTGCAAATACAAGCGCGCATTGAGAAATCCGGGGGGAATTCCAATGCGCGCTTTTTACTTTCTGGAACGAATGCCTTGGTCCAAGGGGCCATCGGGGAACTCGCTTCCCGGCCTCGCGGGTGCCAACGGGCAGGACCACTCCC
>RPOS01000273.1 GCA_003820635.1 Verrucomicrobiaceae bacterium
CCTTACGTCACCTACTCGCCAGAGTACGGGCTGGGAGTGCCAAAAGCGGGGATGCGCCCGTATGACAGCGGGTTTAGTTTCTTGGACTTTGTGGGCGCAGCGGCTCCGGGGATTGCGCTCTCAGCCATTTTAGGCCCGGCAGGGTTTGGGCTGTCTTTGCCTGCGGCTGGGGCGGTATCGGGGGGCTTTAATGCGCTACTGAATGACGGCAATGTGCTCAAGGGCGCATTGACCGGAGGTGCCTTGGGCGGTCTCGGTCAGATGGCTACGCCTGCGATTAGCTCGGCAGTGGGTGCCACAGGGCTAACGGGTGCCGCAGCAGACGCGGTAAAAGCAGGAGCCTTGGCCGCAGGTAAAGCCGCAATTACGGGTGGCGATCCCTTGCAAGCTGCACTGGTGGCCGCAACGGGGGCCGGGGTCGGTAGCACTGTAGCAAGTGCAGATGCGCTGAAAGACCTTGACCCGACTGTTGCAAAGGCACTGACCGCAGCCGCATCTGGAGCGGCAAGGGCGGCAGTAGGCGGGGGCGATCCGGTAACGGCGGCTCTGACAAGCGCAATTAACGTCGGAACAAAAGCGATAACCGGTGCAACTCCCGGGGCTACTGCAAGTGCACCCGCACCCACAACATCTACGCAAGATATTCTGTCGCAACTCGGCGCGCAAGAAACCGAGGCGCAACAATTACAACAAATCTTAGCCGATGCTGGCATTGCGCCTGAGCAACGAGGTTTGCTGGCGGGCGATTACAAACAAGAAGGCGTTGGCGATGTGTTGGCACGCGGAGCGGAATCAGCACTTGGTGCGTTGGTTCCGTCTGCACAAGCCTCTGGACAAGATCGAGTGGTATTGCCGCAACCTACGGAAGCAGGGGGCGCACAGCCTTCTGACTACAAATACTTCTTTGACGTAATGAGCAAAGGCGACCCGCAGGCTGCTTATGCGGGTTTATCTGCCGACGAAAAGGCAGCCGTAGATCGTGCGGGACAAGAGTTTCAGGCAAGTTCGGAAATCCGAAAAGGGGACTTGTTATCGGCATACAAATCCGGCGAACTCACGCCTACGGAGACTCCCACAGAATCGTGGATTGATCGCGGCATGCTGGGCGCAGAATCGCCAGCGTCAATGCCGGATATTCTGGAGATGCTGGAACAGCAGCAGGCACGACAGCAGTCGATGCAAAAAGCGGTATCTGAGTATTCCAAGCCGGAAAATGTGCAGCCGGACATTCTCAATGTGCTGAACCGTCAGCAGGCGGATGCAGAGGCCGCAATTGCGGCGCTGGAGCAGGCGACCGGGCAGAAGATCACGGCGGGTGACGCGGATATTCTGGCGCGTTTGGCCGAGCAAGGCGCATCGCAACGCGAGATGGAAGCAGCCCTGCGCGGTGAGATCGGTGGGTTGGGCACGACCTTTGATCAGCGGCTTGCCGACATTCTGGCGCAACAAGGTACGGGCCAAGCCGAGATGGAAGCAGCCCTGCGCGGAGAGTTTCAAAGGCAGTTTGAGGCTGCGCGAGCTGCGGGGGCAACATCCGAGGCAGCTTTGCAGGGCGCTATTGCAGGGGTTGGCCAACAAGCAGCTGCCGCGAAACAAGCAGCAGACCAAACCGCTGCCGGGCAAGCAGACATTACCGCAAAGATCACAGCTACCGACCAGAAGCTCGCGGATTTTGCCGTTCAGACGGGCCAGAGTTTTGACGCAGTTAAAGCTCAGTTCAAGGCTGAGTTTGACGCAGCTCAAGCAGCCGGCAAATCTTCAGATGCAGCGCTACAAGCGGGTATTGATAAGGTCGGACAGACTGCCGCAGCTAATCAGAAAGCGACCGATACTCAGCTCGGCCAACTTGGGGTAGATGTAAACGCGGTTAAGACCGGCCTAGGCCAGCTCGGAACGTCTACGACACAGCAGTTTGGTGACGTGAACGCTCGGATAACTGAGCTTCAACGGCAAGGGCTGACGCAATCTGAGGCCACTAACAAAGCGTTGTTGGAGCTATCGAGCGGGCAGGCGACGCTGGGGCAGCAACAGGCCGCGCAAGCTGCCGCTGCTAAAGAAGCTGCTGCTCAAGCTGCTGCTAACCAGCAAGCTACTCAGACTCAGTTTGGCGACGTGAACGCTCGAATCGTAGCTTTGATGCGGCAAGGTGCGGACTACCAGACTGCCACTACACAAGCCCAAACGGAATTGAAGCAAGGGCAAGCGCAGCTCGGTACTAAGGTGGGTGAGCTGGGTACGAAAGTGGGGGATTTGGGAACTACGCTCGGCGGACAGATTGCCGGACTGGGGACTCAGCTAACTGCCGCTAAACAGCAAGCGGCACAAGCCCAACAGCAAGCCAACATGGGCACCTTGTTTGGATTACTCGGCGGATTCGGCGGACAACAAGCGGCTCCGCAGGCTGCGGCACCTGTGACCCCTGCTAACATCGGGTATGTGTATGACATTGGAGGCAAAAGTATTTTTGCCAACCCGCAACAAGAGAAAGCCTTCGTTTCGCCTTATGCAGAAGGCGGCACTGTCGAAGACCTGATGAAGATTTTGAGAGGATGAGCATGGACCCGTTTGAAGTAGATCAGCAACCTTACTACGGCGACGTGGAGCTTCCATTCTCGCCATACGCCCCAAACATTGACTGGGGCAATGTCACGCTGCCCACGGATACATACTACGGCAACGCGGCAAACTGGAGTTATGACGCGGCTCCGAGCCTCATGAGCAATTTGCTCTCCGGGAACTTTGGGCAAGCATTCCAACAAGCCGGTAGTGGTATTGCGGACTTGTCGTCAAGCGCCCTTAAAGCTTTGCTGTACGACAAGAACGATAAGCTCGACATGCAGAAGCTTGCCACTATCGGTGGCGGGTTGGCGGGCTTGCTCGGTGCAGGCAAAGGCCAGACAGAGAAAGTAGGCTATCAAGGGCAGGTCCCCGTGCTCTCCGCAGTGCGCGAGCGTGTGCCGCAAGCTGCCTCGACCCAGCGCCCCGGCGCAGGCGGCAAACGGTATTTCTCAGACACCCAATATGTGGCCCCGGACCAAGCCGCTGCGGCTCAAGCCGCTGCCGCGCAACAGGCGCAAGGGTTGGCTCAGCTCAATGCAGCACGGCCTACGCCCGGCTATGCCGAAGGTGGTATCGCTCAGGGGTATTATTTGGGCGGAGATACGGATGGCATGGCGGATGAGATTCCGGCGAACATTGATGGTAAGCAACCCGCTAAACTTAGTGACGGCGAGTTCGTGGTGCCTGCGGACGTAGTCAGCCATTTAGGTAACGGCAACTCTGAAGCTGGTGCGCAACGGCTGTATGAAATGATGGACCGCATCCGCAAAGCGCGCACTGGCACGGCCAAGCAAGGTCGCCAGATTAACCCCAATAAACTTCTTCCTAAGTGAGCTAGATATGGCTACTACACCTGCTCTTACATCTACAGGCACGACTGGCTCGCAACCACTCGTTGGCATGGAATCGTCCCTGTCTAACTGGGTTGGCCCTTATGTGACCAACATGCTTGGCAAAGGCCAAGCACTGGCTAGCACGCCCTATCAAGCCTACCAAGGCACACTAACTGCTGGC
>RPOS01000274.1 GCA_003820635.1 Verrucomicrobiaceae bacterium
CCTCGAGCGGCGGCGCGGCAAGCTCCGACGGCTGCTGGCGGGCGAAATGCGCCACTTTCAGAAACGTGTTGTCGATGCGTGCCTCGCGCTCGTTTTCCGGCCACGCGGCGGGCGCGTTGACAAAGCGATCCAGGGCGCTGATGCCGCGGTGCAGGTCCACCGGCGGGTTGATCGCGACGTAGCGCTCGAAGCGTGGTGAGCCGGCGGGATGGTTTTTTTCGCGGGCGGCGAGGTTGAGCGCGTGGAAGCCGCCCATCGAGAAGCCGACCAGCGCCCGCGGTCCTAACAACCCGGGGTGCCTGCGCTCGAGCCTGGCGTCGATGGCGGCCAGCAGCGCGAGCAGGTCCGCGCTGTCGGCGGGCGGGTAGGCGGGCAGTCCGGTGGTGGCGGCGCGCTCCATGAACTCCGGGTGAAACACGCTGCTGGTGACGACCACCGAGAAACCATTCTGATAGAGAAACTCTGCCAGCGAGAGCTGGGTGAGGGAGAGTCGGTGTCCGCCAAGGCCGGGGTTGATGTAAACCAGCGGCGCGGGCTGTTTTTGCAGCCACACGTTGAAGGGTGCCGTGCGGCCGGTGGCGGGCACGCGCACGCTCATTTCACGGCCGCGGAGCGGAAAGTCGCGGTCCTTGCAGCGGATGAGCGAGATGCCGAGCGTTTGCAGCGTGGGCATGTCCACCGGTCCGCGCAGGCGCATGTCCGGCGTGCCGGGAGCGACGGCGTGGGTCCAGAGGATTCTGGTGTCTGCGTAGGGATCGGCGGAGCTTCGGATCAGGCGCAGCACTTCATCGGTGCTTTCGGAGAGCCGGTTGAAGGAGGTGCCGGCGGAGATATAAGAATAGGGTTCCGAGTAGTTGAGTGGATCCGCAAAGCGGTCCGCGGCAGTTCCCAGGGCGTGGCATTCATCGCTCGGGCCGAAGACCGGCAGCATCAGGTAAGTGCCCGGCCGCCAGCCCCATCGGGTGAAGGTTTGGCCGAAGTCCGCATTGGATTTCGGCATATCCCACTTGCTGGCCACATCGAACAAGCCGCCGACGCCGGCGGTGGTGTTGGCCAGGAAACGCAGCGATTCGTCGCCAGCGTCCTGCCAGCGCCCCTGCAGCATCTGGTTGGCCACGCGGCCGGGGTATCTCACGTTGCGGTTGAAGTTCTGGATGGATTCGCGCGCCGGCGTCGGCACCAGCGTGCGCCAGACGCGGCCGGCCGGTTGCAAGATCCCGGCGAGCAGCCCGCGGTTGGCCACCCACAGCCCGCGGTTGAGTGGCTCAAGCGGATCATTCATCGCGCCGGCGGGCAGGATGCGCGGAGTTTCCGGCGCGGGGCCCGGTGCCGGGGAACAGGAGATCCACAGCAATGAGGCTGCTAGCGCGGCGAGCTTGACGCTATGGTTCATCAGTTGGCGCACGGGCTGCCCTTGGCCCCGATTCGGGGCAGGGTCAAATCCAAACTGGCTGGTGTGCCGCCGGATTGTCACTCGGCCATGACGATGCCGTGGTTGTTCTTCATCACCGGTTTGGCGGCGGGCGTGCCGGCCTTCACATCGAGTTGGCAGGTGAGCGTGTTGCCGTCCGCCTTTTCCACCCGCACGAAGCAGCCGTG
Source organism: Verrucomicrobiaceae bacterium (assembly GCA_003820635.1). The sequence continues at coordinate 1,600 of RPOS01000274.1, forward strand.
CACGTTGGTGGCGTCCGCAGCGGTGGTCACGTAGCGGCCCTTGCCCGCAGGCAGCGTCACTTTCATGCGGCGGATGGTGAAATTTTCCGAGCGCTGGGCAATGAGGCCCATGCCGCCGGCGTGGTGGATCGTGACGTCTTCCAGCGTAACGCCCGAGCAGCCGGAAATGACGATGGCAGGCGAAATCCGGGTGCAAATGCCACTCGCCGGCCGGGATTTTGAGGCCGCCAGCCTTGCGGACGATGCAGTCCTCCATCGCGCGGCGGATCAATGGCGTGGCGTCCGCGCGCCGGGCGCGAGCTTGTTCAAGCCGTAGTCCGTGAGATCGAGCATTTATTGGCGTTCACGGCGTTGGAAAGCATGGCGAGGGTGGACATGAGGATGAGTGGATGGGTGGAAATTGTTAGATAGTGGATAGTGGGAAGCGGTCGATGTTCACACGCCTGCCAGGCGTTTGCAGGTTTGTTCGTCCACCCGCTCGCAGAGGCGGTAGCCCTCGCCTTGGGGCGGGATGGTCATCATCATGGCGTCGCGCTCGAAGGGCGATGGGAAGTCCAGCCCGATCAGTGCGCGGCCGATGCGCTCGCCGGACTGGCGGTAGTTGAAATAACAGAGATTCGCGTTGCCGCGGACGCGCTGGGCGAGGAATTCGTGCAGCGCGCCCGGGCGTTCGTAGAAATCCAGCCGCAGGAAAACCGGGTTTTGCAACAGATCGCCGCGCAGCGGGATGGCGCGGAAGGTGACGTCCTCGGCATCTGTCAGTTCCTGCCACTCGAATCCGCCGGCATCGAGCTTCACTGGAATGCCGGCTAGCTCGGCTGGGTCGTCTGCGCTGAGCGTGAAGACCGGCCAGGCATGGGTTTCACAGGTTTTACCATATTGGAAATCCGCGATGTTGATGCCCGCGAAGGCGTAATCCAGCAGCGCCAACATGGTGCCGGGCCGCTCGGGGATGCGCACGCGCAGGGTGCGGCTCGCCTGGCTGGCCGCGCCCACGGACTGGGCGACGAGGCCGATTTGCAGGAAGTCGATGTTCGCGCCGCAGAGCACCACCAGCACGCGCTTGCCGGTGAGTTTTTTCCGGTTCTTGAGCACGGCGGCCAGGCCCATGGCCCCTGAGGGCTCTGAAATGCAGCGCAGGCCTTCCCACAGCACGCGCATCGCGTGGCAGACCTCGGCATTGGTCACCGTCTCGATGCCGCAGAGCGTGTGGCGGCAGATTCCGAAGGGCAGTGCGCCCGCCTTTCTAACAGCCGTGCCGTCGCAGAACAGGTCCATCTGCCCGAGACTCACGGGTTGGCCGGCCTCAAGCGCGGCTTTCATCGATGCCTGGCCCACGCCCTCCACGCCGGTGATGGCGATGTCCGGCCAGTAGGTTTTCAGCCAGGTGGAAACCCCGGCCGCGAGACCGCCGCCGCCGATCTGGAGAAACGCGGCATCGAACGGGCCGCGGCCTGAGAGGACCACCTCGTCGGCCAGCGTGCCCTGGCCGGCCATCACTTGTAGGTCGTCGTAGGCATGGATGTACACCGCACCGGATGTGGCCTCGTGTTCGCGCGCGGCCTGCAGCGCGTCATCATAGCTGTCACCTGATAGATGGATTTCCACGAACCCGCCGCCATGGTGGAGCACGGCGGATTGTTTCACTTTCGGAGTGGAGCGCGGCATGTGGATGCGGGCGCGGATGCCGAGAGCGCGGGCGGCGAGTGCCACTCCCTGGGCGTGGTTTCCGGCGGATGCGGTGACCACGCCGCGTTTCATCTCGCCGGGGCTGAGGGTGGCCATGCGGTTGCAGGCGCCGCGCCACTTGTAGGATTTCACGGCGGAGAGGTCCTCGCGCTTGACCCAGATTTCCGGGCCGGGGCCGGGTAGTTCGAGCCGCTCG
>RPOS01000275.1 GCA_003820635.1 Verrucomicrobiaceae bacterium
CAGACGCTGTTTTTCTCCGCGACGATGAGCCCGGGCGTTTCACGCCTGATCAAGAGCTTCGGCAAGGAGCCGCAAATCATCGAAATCCAGCAGAAGGCGCGCACCGTCTCCACCGTCGAGCAATCGTATTTCGAAGTCCGCCAGCGCTCCAAGGTCGAGGTGCTTTCCCGCATTCTGGACATGAACCCGCCACGCCTCGGCATCATTTTCTGCAACACCGAACGCTCGGTGGATGAATGCACCGAGGATCTCGTCAATCGCGGCTACGCCGCCGACCGCCTCCACGGCGACATGACCCAGATGATGCGCGAACGCGTGCTCAAGCGCTTCCGCGATGGCAGCGTGGAACTGCTCGTCGCCACCGATGTGGCCGCACGCGGGCTGGACATCGATGAGATCGACATCGTCTTCAACTACGACCTTCCCACCGACCCCGAGGACTACGTCCACCGCATCGGCCGCACCGGCCGCGCCGGGCGCTCGGGCCGGGCGGTGAGCTTCGTATTCGGCCGCGACATCTACCGCCTCCAGTCCATCGAGCGCTACACGCGTCAGGTCATCCGCCGTGAGCGCATCCCGTCCGTTGAGCAAGTCGAGGGCCGCCGTGCGGACCTGATTTTCGATACGCTCAAGGAACGTCTCGAATCTGGAAAATTCGACACCTATCAGGATAATATCGACCGCCTGTTAGAACAGGGCCACACCCCCACCGACATCGCAGGCGCACTGGCCACCATGCTGCGCGAAGCCAGCGGCCGCGAGGGCTCCATGATCGAGGAGGACCGCGAACCCGAGCGCCCCGCACGCCGTGAGCAAACCCGCGATCCGCGCCCGCCGCGCGACACCCACGAGCGGGACCAACGCGACCAACGCGGGCCGAAGCCCAAGTTCGAGCGCGGCCCGATCCCACACGAACCGGGCATGACCCGCATGTTCCTCTCGCTCGGCAAGACCCACGGCGTCCTGGCCAAGGAAATCGTCGGCATGCTCTACCGCGAGGCCGGCCTGCCGGACGGCAGTCTGGGCCGCATCACGCTGTTTCCCAAGCACTCGCTGGTGGACATCCCGGAGCAATTCGTGGGTCAGGTCATCGACCGCACGCGCAGCGCCCGCCTCCGTGGCCGCCCCTTCCGCATGGATGTGGACCGCGGGCCGGTTTGATTCGTGGCAAGCCTCCGCCTCCCACGCGCCTAAAGCCGCCGCCACTGGTTGCCGTCCTGGGCGAGGAGATCATCGGCTTCCTTGGGGCCCCAGGTGCCGGCGGTGTAGCCGGCCATCGGCGGTGGGGTTTTGGACTCGTGCCAGGCGTTCTCGATGTGGTCGATGAACTTCCATGCCTCCTCCACCTCGTCGCGGCGGGCGAAAAGGGTGGCGTCTCCAGCGATGGCGTCTAACAGCAGTCGTTCATAGGCCTCGGGCGAGGTCTTGCCGAAGCTTGTGGCGTAGTGGAAATCCATTTTCACCGGTTCGAGGCGCAGGTTGTTGCCGGGGATTTTGGAAACCATGCGCAGCGAAATGCCCTCGTCCGGCTGGATGCGGATGACCAGCACGTTGCCGCCCGGAACTCCGCCGCAGGGGGTGTTGAAAAGCACGCAGGGCGCGTCCTTGAAGTGGATGGAAATCTCGGTGGATTTCTTCGGCAGGCGCTTGCCCATGCGGATGTAAAACGGCACGCCGCTCCAGCGCCAGGTGTCGATGAGCAATCGAACCGCCACGTAGGCCTCGGTGTCGGACTCGGGATTGACGCGGTCCTCTTCGCGGTAGCCGGGCACCGGATTGCCATCGACGTGGCCGGCGGTGTATTGCGCGCGCACCACATTGGCGGCGACTTTTTCCGGCGTGTCCCACTGGCGCAGCGAGCGGATGACTTTCACTTTCTCATCGCGCACTCCATCGGCTGTTAGATCGGTGGGTGGTTCCATGGCCACCAGGCTGAGGAGTTGGAGCAGGTGGTTCTGCACCATGTCGCGCAAGGCACCGGCAGTGTCATAGTAGCCGCCGCGGCCGCCTTCCATGCCGAGGTTTTCGGCGCAGGTGATCTGGACGTGGCTGATGTATTTGCTGTTCCAGAGCGGCTCGAAGATGGCATTGGCGAAACGCAGCACCATCAGGTTCTGCGCGGTCTCCTTGCCGAGGTAGTGATCGATGCGGTAGGTATCCTTTTCCTCGAAGGTCGCATTGACGACTTCGTTGAGATGGCGCGCCGTGGAGAGATCGGTGCCGAAGGGTTTCTCGACGATCACCCGCGCCCAACACCCCTCCGCCTCTTGGTTGAGGCCGGCGTTTTTGAGATGAACCAGGATGTCATCGAAGAACTCGGGTGCGGAGGCGATGTAGAACAAGCGGTTGCCCTTGCCGCCGCGGGCGCTGTCGATGGCATCGAGCTTCTCCGCGAGACTGCGGTAGCCGGCGTCATCGGTGAACTCGGATTGATGATAACTGACTGTTTCGACAAACGGATTCCAAACCTGCTCGTCATGACCGGAGCGGGAAACCTTGCGGTTGATGTCCGCCAATCCGGCGCGGAATTCGGCGTCGGATTTCTCCCTGCGGGCGAAGCCGATGATTTTCACGCCGGTAGGCAGTTCGCCATCCACCGCGAGATGATACAATGCGGGGATGAGCTTGCGGTGCGTGAGATCCCCGGTGGCGCCGAAGATGACAATGGTGCACGGCTCCGCCATCGATCGGGCGAGGAGGTCTTCGCGGAAGGGGTTCATGGGGTAGAAGCTGAAATACTGAAATGCTGAGATAAGAAATGGGTTGCGCGGAGTTCTTTCAGCTTTTCAGCATTTCAGTTTCTCAGCATTTACCAGGGAAGCGGGAAGGCGCGGTTGAAGGCGAAAACACGCTCGCGGATGGCGTGGAGGGCGGCGGTGTCGGAGTGCTTGGAGAGCGCCTCGTGGATGAAGTCGGCGACTTGCTCGACATCGGCCTCCTTCATGCCGCGGGTGGTGACGGCGGGGGTGCCGATGCGGATGCCGCTGGGTTTCATCGGGCTGCCGGTGTCGAAGGGGATGCCGTTCTTGTTGACGGTGATGCCGGCTTCATCCAGCGCGTGAGAGGCATCCGCGCCGTTGAGGCCTTTGGGCCGGAGATCGACAAGCATCAGGTGGTTGTCGGTACCGCCGGAAACGATGCGGTAGCCGTGCTGCGCGAGTCGCGCGGCCATGGCCTGCGCGTTCTTGATGACCTGCGCCGAGTATTCCTTGAAATCGGGTTTGAGAGCCTCGCCGAAGCACACGGCCTTGGCGGCGATCACGTGCATGAGCGGGCCGCCCTGGATGCCGGGGAAAACCTGGGCATCGATCTTTTTCGCGAACTCCTCCTTGCACAGGATGATGCCGCCGCGCGGGCCACGCAGGGACTTGTGAGTGGTGGAGGTGACGAAGTCGGCATGCGGCACCGGGCTCGGGTGCAGGCCGGCGGCGACAAGGCCGGCGATGTGGGCCATGTCCACGAAAAGATAGGCGCCGATCTCGC
>RPOS01000276.1 GCA_003820635.1 Verrucomicrobiaceae bacterium
ACCCTCAAGGATCTCGGCTGGGTGGATCCGGCACGCACCCATCTGGCAGACCAGAAGATTCTCCGCTGAATTCTTCCCGCTGCCGCCACCATCCTCCGTCATGAATGCAAGGTGGAAACTGATCGTGGCCGTGGCGCTGCTGGTTTTGTCAGGCGGCGGAGTGGCCACCTACAAGACGCTGAAACTGGGCGTTCCTTTCTGGAAAGGCGAGCAGGTGCATGATTGGCAGATCGAGGCGCGGGTCTCATTCCTGGCCACCGGCCGCAGCGTCAAGGCGCGCCTCTCGCTGCCCGCGGCCGCCGTCGAGCAAATGAGCGGCCAGGAGTCCGGTTCACTCGGTTATCATTACAACATCGAGCGCAACCTCGGCGAATACACCGCCGTTTGGGCTGCCGAAAACCGTGAGGAAAGCCAGGCGCTCTACTACCGCGTGCGGCTTCCTGAGAGCACCCGCAGCGGCGGTGAACCCGTCCACGCAGAACCTCCCGAGCTTGGTAATCCCGTTTTTTCCGGCGCGCTGGCAAAGGCCGCCGAGAGCATCGTGAACCGCGCGAAATCCCTCACCTCCGACCCGGATTCCCTGTTTGTCGCGATTTTCGACCAGATCCACAGCGGCGATTCCTCACAGGAGTTCATGCTGGTGAAGCGCCACTATGACAAGGAGTTCAAGAGAGATGCTCACATCTGCATGGGCATCGACTTGTTAGAGATGGCGGGTGTTCCGGCGCGGATTGCTTACGGTGTGAAGCTGCAGGAGGAAGTCGGTAGCCGCCCGCCGGTGCCGCTGGTGGAGTATTGCGATGGCGCCTATTGGAAAGTGCGCGATCCGCGTGATCCGGGCGCTGTGCTGGATGGTCGCGACATTTTCGTTTGGCACCGCGGCGGCGGGCCGCTGCTGGACGTCACCGGCGGCGAGGGCTCGCGGGTGGTCTTCACGGTGTCCAAGGAGCGCATTCCGCTCTCCAGCCTCACGGATCTGCGCAACTCGCCCTTTCTCGTATCCACCATCCTCGGCCTTCCTCTATCAGAAAGAGCGGTCTTCCGCTACATCGTGCTCATTCCGCTTGGAGCCTTCGTGGTGGTGCTGCTGCGCAACATCGTCGGCGTGCCCACGCTGGGAACGTTCATGCCGGTGCTCATCGCGCTGGCCTTGCTGGAAATCCCGCTCGCCCGCGGTTTGATCATGTTCGCCGTGCTCATCGCCGCCGGGCTGTGGTTCCGCTTCCTGCTTTCCCGCCTCAATCTGCTGGTCGTGCCGCGAGTCGCGGCCTGCGTGGTCATTGTCACCCTGCTGATGATGCTCATGAGTGTGCTGAGCTACCGCTTCGGCATGAGCGGCGGCGTGCAGATCACGCTGTTTCCGATGATCATCATCGCGTGGACCATCGAGCGGATGTCGCTGATCTGGGAAGAGGAGGGCAAACAAAGCGCGCTCATCCAGGTGGGCGGTTCGTTGGTGGTGGCAGTGCTGGCGTTCCTCTTCATGAAGATCGGCCAGATCCAATACTGGGCATTTTATTTCCCGGAACTGCTCTTGGTGCTGTTGGCAGGCATCCTCATGATCGGCCGCTACACCGGCTACCGCATCTCCGAGTTGTTCCGCTTCAAAACCTTCGCCGGTGCCTGAATCCGCTGCGTTTCCCATGACTGAAGCTTCCAGCCCAGAATCCCGTAAGTGGTGGCACCGCTGGTTGCTCACCCCGCGCGAGCTCCGGGAGCGCGGCGTGGTGGGCATCAACATGCGCAACGCCCGCTACCTGCTGCCTAACAACCCGCGGCGGCTCTACGGACTTGTCGATGACAAGCTCCAGACCAAGGCGCTTGCCGGGGAACATGGCCTCTCGGTGCCCGAAACCTATGCCGTGATCCGCTCTCCGCACTATTCCGCCAGGATCGAGCAAACCCTCCCCGGGCGCGCCGCCTTCGTCATCAAGCCGGCCCGCGGTTCCGGCGGTAAGGGTGTGCTGGTCATTGACGGCCGCGATGGAAAGGGCGCTTATCTCAAGCCCAGCGGCGCGGCGCTCAGTGGCGACGAATTGCGCCATCACGTGGCCAACATCCTCGCCGGCCTCTTCAGTCTCGGCGGCCAGCGGGACAATGCCATCGTCGAATACCGCGTGCGCCCGGCCAAGGTTCTAACAGACATCAGTTATCAGGGCGCGCCGGACATCCGCGTGGTCATGCTGCATGGTTATCCCATCATGGCCATGCTGCGTGCCGCCACCCGCGAATCGGACGGCCGTGCCAATCTCCATCAGGGGGCGCTGGGCATCGGAATCGACCTTGCCACTGGAAAAACCATCCGCGCCGTCCATCATGGCAGGCCGCTTTCAAGACATCCGGATGTGGGCGTGGATCTCACCGGCATCCAGATGCCGGGATGGAACAAGATTCTCGACATCGCCGTGACCTGCCAGGAAATGACCGGCCTTGGCTATCTGGGAGTGGACATCATGATCGATGAAACACTGGGTCCGTTGATGATCGAAGTGAACGCCCGTCCCGGCCTCGCCATCCAGATGGCAAATGGAGTGGGCCTGCTGCGGCGGCTTGAACCGGTCGTGAAACAACACGCCCGGCACCCCGGGGCCGGTCACGCGGAGAAAATTGCGTTTTCGCAAAAGCACTTCGCCGCGTGAGTCATGGAGTGCGGTGGCATGACACCGCTTTGGCTCAATCCCAAGGCGTGCATTTACCATGCAAAGGCACTTTCCCTCTACAACGCGCGGAGTGAGTCGGCGATTTCAAGGCCTCGGCGGCTGCACGGGTGGATCCAAAGCGGCGTCATGCCGCCGCACTCCATGCTTGCCGTCGTCCGGGGGCATATGAAACTTTCATCACATGCGCGATGTTCACTGGCCTCATGCACCGCATCACCGATTGTGTGAACGCGGAACTTACATGGTCACGGCGGGCACATACCGGAAGAGCCATCACTTTGCGGGCAGGGAGCGGGTTGAGGTGCTGCATCGCGGGTTGCTTTCTGTCTCCGATGAGTTCGGCTGGAGACTGGAAGCTTGGGCGGTTTTTTCGAATCACTATCACTTCGTCGGTCACTCACCAGAGGATCCCCGGACGATTTCCGCGATGTTGGGCAAGTTGCACGGCCTCACAGCAAACTGGGTGAACCGCAGAGACCTGAAACCCGGCAGGAAGGTCTGGCATAATTTTCGCGAGACGCGCCTGACGCACGAGAAATCCTATCTGGCGCGATTGCACTATGTGCACCGTAACGCGGTGAAGCACGGCCTGGTTTTGACTCCAAGCGCCTATCCATGGTGCTCCGCAGGATGGTTTGAGCGCACGGCGAGCTCGGCGCAGGTGAACACGATCTATGGTTTTCCCTCTGATCGTCTGAATGTTTTTGATGAATACGAGCCGGCTGGAGACTGGTGACACCTGGA
>RPOS01000277.1 GCA_003820635.1 Verrucomicrobiaceae bacterium
GACGTGCCCACCGAGCGTGAAATGATCCGCCTCCAGGCACACTTCGCCGAGAATCCATGGGTCGGCTATTGGCATGACTTCGGCCACGTCCAGCTCAAGCACAACCTCGGCCTGCTCGATCACATCGAGTGGCTGGAAACCATCTCGCCGCACCTGATGGACGGTCACGTGCACGACGTCGAGTGGCCGGCCCGCGATCACCGCGTGCCCTTCAGCGGCACGCTGGACTATGCGGCCATTCTCCGGTTTTTCCCGCCCGGCTGCCCGCTGGTGTGGGAACTCAGCCCCACCCGCGATGCCGCGGAGATCCGCTGCGCGCTGGCCAGATGGCGCAGCGAATTTCCGGAACGGAATGCGTGATGCCGCTACCGCTTCACCAAGTGGCAAAGCGGTAGCCGAAACCAAGGCTGTTCACTCCGCCCTTGTCAAAAATCCTGCCGCCACTCTGGTGGGCGATGAACAGGTGGAACTGATGCTCCGGATGCGACGGATGGGCGAAGGTCACTTGGATAGGCCAGTTGAACTTCCATTTCGACCGATCATCGTCCGGATGCCGCTGCACATCCATGGCATAAATCTCGGCCGACCATGCAAGGCCGATGCCCATCGAAAACGAAGTGCGGACGCGGTCGTTCCATGGGAAATCGCGCCAGCGCACGTTGAACGAGGCATTGTAGCTGGTGAACGGCGAGCGGTCGTTCTCATCGATGATGCCAAGCGTGAGCGGCAGCTCGAGCGCGGGGCGATAGACGTTTCCCAACAGACACCACTCGGGTTCGGCCAGCAGCCAGGAGGCGGTGAAATAATGGATCTCACCGCCGGCCGGGCCGTCATCAAAGTCCACCTCGCCGGCAAACAGCTCTCCGATGTTCTGCGAAGTAATGAAGGCCACACCGTATTCGAAGGCCCAGCGCTTGAAGAAATCAGGCTCATCAGGCATCACCACAGCGGACTTTTCCCCTGCCAGCAACATGGCGGGAAACGCCCATACAAGACCATGGACCAAAGACTTCATGTGCCGTGCGCGCTGATGTTGGTTTCTTTATGAATCTTGTCCAATACTCACTTCGGCCACAGTCCAAAAAAAACAACTGCAAAAAATCCAAACCAAGCGTAGCCTGCCAAGTCATGAATGCCACGCAGAAAGCCCAAATCCACAGCCGCCTGCTCGAAGAACGCGAACGCATCGTCGCCGAGTGGAAAAACCACGGCGGCGGCACCGGTCCCGGTGAAGGATGGGACCTGCGCGATCTGGAGGAACGTGCGGTGCAAATCACCAGCCAGGCCGTCGAGACCCAGATCGTGGAGGACGACCGCAATCTACTCTCCAAGATCGACTTCGCCCTGCAGCGGCTTGACGCGGGCACCTACGGGCAGTGTGACCATTGCGGAGCCGCCATTCCGTTGGAGCGCCTGATGGCCAAGCCCTCGGTCTCGCTGTGCCTCGCCTGCCAGCAGGCCAAGGACGCGCTGAAGGCCTGAGCCGCGCGCTCTTGCTGCGAATGTTTTCCTTGGAAAGCCCGCCGGGCGGGGGCAGCTTGCGGGTGCCGCTCCCCGGACGGTCGCAGTTTCCGCGCAAGCGGGAGGTGAGGAAAGTCCGGACACCACAGGGCAACGCGCCTCACGAAAGTGGGGGACGGGAACCGCGAGGAACCCGGACAGACAGTGCAGCAGAAAGATACCGCCGATGGCCCGCAAGGGCACAGGCAAGGATGAAATAGTGGAGTAAGAGCCAACCGCGAATCCGGGCAACCGGACGGCACGGCAAACCTCGCGTGGTGCAAGACAGAACAGGGGAAGGGCGGCCCGCCCGTTAGAAACCCCGGGTAATAGTCGCACTCCGCGCAAGCGGGGCGCCCCGCTCCGGCGGGGTGAGAGAAATGACCGTCCAGTCCCGCGAGGGATGGACAGAATCCGGCTTACAGGGGAGCGGCACTTTTCCCCATCTGCCGCCGGGGGAAGGCTCCCGGTGCGTGGATTTCCCGCCTTTGCCGTTGCGGTGGGCATGGCTCCGCTGCAAGCTCAGCCCATGCCCGGAGGAAATTTGCGAGACGCGGTTCTCGATCACATGCGCGCCCACCCCAGCCAGCCGATGACCAAGTCCTCGCTGGCCCGCCAACTCGAAGTTCCCGTCGAGCGCCGTTCGGAACTGCGCAAGGCCATCGAGGCCCTGGTTTCCGAAGGCATCATCCAGGAAGCGAAAAAAGCCTGCTACCTCCTGCGCGCCAAGTCCGGCAACGCAGTGGTCGGAACGCTCAAATTCCACCCCAAGGGCCATGCGTTCTTCTTCCCGGAGCTCAACAACGCGGAGAACCTCGCCACCGGTATGGACCTGGTGGCGCTGGACCGCGTCCACATCCCGCGCCGCGACTGCGGCACCGCGCTGGATGGCGACCGCGTGCTCGTTTCCATCCAGAAACCCAGTCCCAAGCGGCCGTTCCGCACCCGCAGCGAAATCGTGCCGGACACCCCGGACGAGGCCCGCGGCAAGGTCGAAAAAATCCTCTCCCGCCGCTCGGGCCGTCTCGTCGGGGTTTTCCGCAGGGAAAAGGGTTTCAGCTGGATCGACTGCGAGGACAAGGCGGTCGATGGCCGCGTCGAGCTCAGCGGCGACACCACCGCCCAGCCCGGCCAGATGGTCGTGGTCGATTTGGAAAACTGGAATGATCCCTCCACCACCCCGCGCGGCCGCATCATCGAGGTGCTCGGCTGGCCCGGTGATCCGGGCGTGGACATCATCGGTGTGATCCACCGCTTCGGCCTGCGCACCTCGTTTCCCGATGAAGTGCTCGCCGCCGCCCGCGCCGTGCCGGAGGAACCGGAACCCGCGGAAATCGAACGCCGCATCGATTGGCGCGACAAACTCGTCATCACCATCGACCCCGCCGATGCCAAGGACCACGACGATGCGATCTGGGTGGAGAAAACCCGCAACGGCTGGTCGCTCGCCGTGCACATCGCCGATGTTTCGCACTACATCAAACCGGGCAGCGTGATGGACAAGGAAGCCGTCGAGCGCGGCAACTCCACTTACCTCGTGGACCGCGTGCTGCCGATGCTGCCGGTGGAGCTTTCCAACGGCATCTGCTCGCTCAAGCCGGATGTGGACCGGCTGACGAAGTGTGCTTTGTTGGAAATTTCCGCCGAAGGAAAAGTCACCACGGCCAGCTTCATCGATGCCGTCATCCACAGCCGGGCCAAGCTTTCCTACGAGCAGGCGCAGGCCATCCTCGATGGCAAACCCGCACCCAAAAACTCCGATCCTGAACTCGCCCCCATGGTCACGGAGGGCTGGAAAATGGCCTCCGCCCTCCGCAAACGCCGCTTCGAAAACGGCGCGCTCGACCTTGAAATGCCCGAAATCAAGGTCCGTCTCGACGA
>RPOS01000278.1 GCA_003820635.1 Verrucomicrobiaceae bacterium
ATTCCAAGATCAAGGCGGTGATCGAACACAAGGACTACGGACGCGCGCTGATGATCCATTGGAAAGACTGGCACGACCCGAAAAACCGCGTGGCGATGACCGTGGCCTATGATCCCGCGAGCGATCAGAACGTGCTGGACGCGGTGTTCCGCTGCACGTCGATGCCGACTTATTGAGTGGCCTGTAGCGGCGGTCTGTGACCGTCGATGCCGCAGAGATGCGCGAAGCTTCTTCATTGGCGTGTTCATGGGCGTTCCGGCCGCGGGGCCAGTTAGCGACGGTCACAGACCGCCGCTACAGTTCAAAGTTCCCGCAGCATTTCGATGGCTTCGGCCAGCTTGCTCCGGGGAGGCTCGGATTTGAGGCGCGGAAAACGGCGGCCTTCCAGCAGGATGTAGTCGCCGCCGCGGTGGAGCATGAGTCGCTGGCCCTGGATCTCGACGGAGGCGATGCGTTCGGCGGCGGCGAGGGCTTTGATGCGGGCGATGCGGAGGTTGTTCTCCGCGGCTTCGGGGATGCGGCCGAAGCGGTCGCTCCACGAGGCTTCGAGGACATCGACGGCTTTTTCGGTGCCGGCTTCGGAGAGTTCGCGGTAGGCGGCGATGCGGGTGGAGGTTTCCGTCAGCCAGTTGGATGGGAGGAAGGCGGGGAGGGATTGGCTTGGCGGTTGCAAACCGCCGCCACGGTGCCATGCAGTTTCCGTGGGTATGACGAAATCCGCCTTGAAGGAGCATTCTCCGCGCGGGGCGTCCTTGCGGCCTTTGAGGCGGTCCACGGACTGGCGGAGAAGCTGGCAGTAGAGTTCGAAACCGATCTGGGCGATGTGGCCGGATTGTTTGGTGCCTAACAGATTACCGGAACCGCGGATTTCCAGATCGCGCATGGCGATTTTGAAGCCGGAGCCCAGCGCGGTGTATTGCTTGATGGCGTGGATGCGCTTGCGGGCGTCGCCGGCGGTCATCATGTCGCGCGGCAAGAGCAGGATGGCGTAGGCTTTTTCCCCGGCGCGGCCGACGCGGCCCCGGAGCTGATAGAGATCGGCCAGGCCGAAGCGGTCGGCGCGGTCGATGAGGATGGTGTTGGCGTTGGGGATGTCGATGCCGGTCTCGATGATGGTTGTGGCTAACAAAACGTCGGCCTCGCCCTTGACGAAGGTGTGCATGACGACTTCCAACTCGTCCTTTTCCATCTGGCCGTGGCCGACGAGAATGCGCGCCTCGGGCACGAGTTCGGCGATACGCGAGCGCATCTGCTCGATGGTTTTCACGCGGTTGTGCAGGAAGAAGACTTGGCCGCCGCGCTTCATTTCGCGGCGGATGGCGTCGCGGATGACGCGTTCGTCGTAGGCGCAGACGGTGGTGGAAACGGGCACTCTGTTAGGAGGCGGGGTGTCGATGGTGGACATGTCGCGCGCGCCCATCAGCGCCATGTAGAGCGTGCGCGGGATCGGCGTGGCGGAAAGTGTGAGAACGTCCACCTGGCGGAAGAGTTGTTTGAATTTTTCCTTATGCGCCACGCCGAAGCGTTGCTCCTCATCGACGACGACGAGTCCCAGATCCTTGAATTTCACATCGCCGGAAATCAGGCGGTGGGTGCCGATGACGAGGTCCACCGAACCATCGGCGATGCCTTGGATGGTATTGCGGATTTCCGAAGGCGTGCGGAAGCGGTTGAGTAGATCGACGCGGATCGGATAGTCCGACATGCGTTCGCGGAAGGTGCGCCAGTGTTGTTCTGCCAGAACGGTGGTCGGCACGAGGATGGCCACCTGTTTGCCGCCGGTGATGGCCTTGAAGGCGGCGCGGATGGCGACTTCGGTTTTGCCGAATCCGACGTCGCCGCAGATCAAGCGGTCCATTGGGCGCGGTTGTTCGAGATCCAACTTGGTTTCATCGATGGCGCGGCGTTGGTCGGCGGTTTCGGTGAAGTGGAATGAGCGCTCGAATTCCCACATCCACTTGGTGTCCGGCGGGTGGGCGAAGCCGGGTTCGTGCTGGCGCTCGGCCTGCACGCGGAGAAGCTGCGCGGCGTAATCGAGGATCGATTTCTCGGCGGCCCGGCGTGCGTTTTTCCAAGCGGTGCCGCCGAGTTTGTTGAGGTCCGGAGTCTTGCCGCCCATGCCGACGTATTTGCCGACGAGGTGGGCTTGTTCGAGCGGCACGCCTAGCAGAGCGCCGTCCTTGTATTCGAGCACGAGTTCCTCGCCGTCGTCGCCCTGTTGGATGCCGCGGAATTTCGCCAGGCCGTATTCGTAGTGCACGACGAGATCGCCTTCCTCCATTTCATCGACGGTGGCGCGTGCTCGTGCGGCGCGGGCTTTTTCCAGCGTGCTGCGCCGCGAAGCACCCGGCGTGCGGTAGCGGCCGAAGAGTTCCGAAGATGATAGAACCGCCAGCTTGATGACCGGCAGCGTGAAACCGGCCATCAACTCGCCGCGCACGGGTGTGAGACCGAGATCGCGCTCGAGATCCTTGCCGGCGAGTTCGGCGAATCGTTCCTGCTCGCCTTTGTTGGAGAACACCATCGCGACGTCCCAGCCATCGCGCTTCCAGTCGTTGAGTTGGCGGAAAAAATGTTCGCGGCGCAGTTCCTCCAGTACGAAGTCGCCTGCCTCGAAGGTGCCGAGCGGGCTGCCATAACTGGCGAGCGTGAAGTCCTCCTCGCTGTTGAACTCGGCCGCGCCTTCGAGAATGCGCACGTCCGGTCTTACCGTTTCCGCATCGATGGAAATGATCAGGTCGTCAGCCCTCCGGTAGTCCGCGGTGGTGGCGTCGGTCGCTGGTTCGGCGAGCAACAACTCGGCTTCTAACAACTTGGCGGTCGATGCCTGTGAATCGAGGTCGAACTCGCGGATCGATTCCAGATCGGTGTCGAAAAACTCCAGCCGCAGCGGTTTGGCGGCCTGCCAGGCGAAGAGGTCGATGATGCCACCGCGCACTGCAAACTGCCCGCGGGCGGTCACGCTGGGGACGCGCTCGTAGTCGTGCTCCGCGAGCGATTTCGCGAGTTGTTCCGGATCTAGAGTGGCGCCGGGTTTCAGCGTGGTGCGGCTCGAGCGCAACGCGGCGGGGGAGGGGGCTTTGGCGGAAAACGCCTCGCTGCCGCAGAGCACGGCGCAGTTTTCCGAGCGGGCGAGGATTTCCAGCACCGAGAACCACTCGGCGGCGGATTCGGGATCCGCGATGGTGCCATCGCCGGTTTCGGACGGTGGCTCGGGCAGGACCAGCGCGTTGATGCCCCACAGCTCCATCTCGGCGGCGAGGCGCTCGCG
>RPOS01000279.1 GCA_003820635.1 Verrucomicrobiaceae bacterium
GGAGCCACGGTGTCTATCTGGGTGCGACCATGGGATCGGAGATGACCGCCGCCGCCTTCGGCAACATCGGCAAGGTCCGCCGCGACCCGATGGCGATGCTGCCGTTCTGCGGCTACAACATGGGGGAATACTTCGGCCACTGGCTGGAAATGCGCCGCTACCTGACCCACCTGCCGCGTTTCTTCCACGTCAACTGGTTCCGCAAGGACGAGGGAGGCAAGTGGCTGTGGCCCGGTTTCGGTGAAAACATGCGCGTGCTGGAGTGGATCATCAAACGCTGCCACGGCACCGCCGCCGGCCATGAAACCCAGATCGGCTGGACCCCCACCTTCGAGGACTTCAACATCGACGACCTCAACGGCTTCGAAAAGGAGGACTTCGAGAAGGTGATGGCCTTCAACCGCAACGAGTGGAAGGCCGAGCTGGTCAGCCAGGGCGAGTTCTTCATCGATCTCTACGACCACATGCCAAAGGAACTCATCTTCCAGCGCGAGCTGCTCGCGGCCCGCCTGGTCTAACCGGAGCAACGAATCCAAAACACCGCCCGCATGGCTCCGCCGTGCGGGCGGTTCTTTTTCCGCCGGCCACATTTGGGGTTGCTTTCGCCGCCGATCAAAGGCAAGGAACGCGAGCGGGAATAGTAAACATTTCCGAAGCATTTGATGAAACTCGGGCAATTTGTCACCACTTCGTCGCTCGTCCTGACAGGATGGCTGGGATTCACCTTCGTCAACGAAGTGCCCGCCCAGCGCTATCCGAAGCTCGACAGATACACGCATGCGCCACCGCAGGCTCCGGCACCCGGGCTCCCGGAAGACGGCCTCCAGCCGGAACTTTTCCAAGTTTCCCTCTCGCATTGAGCCGGGGCCGCGTGCAGGCTGGTTTCCATGTCTGAGAAACCGATCATCTGCGATACCAAGCCACTGGCACTCGAAGTGGAAGCCGGCGTGCATTGGTGGTGCTCCTGCGGCCGTTCCGCGCACCAGCCGTTCTGCGACGGCTCGCACAAAGGCACCGGCCTGCAGCCTGTGAAACTCGAAGTGCCTGAGAAAAAAACCATCTGGTGGTGCCAGTGTAAACACACGGCAAACCCGCCGCTCTGCGACGGCTCGCACAAGACGCTGCCGAAACCCGAGTGAGACTTCCGCCTTTCGCCCCGCAGCCGTGGTTTCCAGTTCGCCCGCTTTGACAAGCCGGGGCCCAAGCGCTACGCACGGCGATGCGATCGCTCATCAAGCATGTCCTGCGCCGCGAAGAACCTTGTGACCAACTCCACGTGGCCGGCTGGGCGCGCACCCGCCGGGATTCCAAGGCGTTTTCCTTCCTCGAACTCAACGACGGCAGCTGCCTCGGCAACCTGCAGATCGTCGCCGACGCCGGCATCCCCGGCTACGAAGACGTCGCCAGGATGAACACCGGCGCCGCCATCGAGATCCATGGGAAACTCATCCCCTCCCCCGCCGCCGGGCAGAAGTGGGAAATGCACGCCAGCTCGCTGAAGCTGTTAGGCGGCGTGCCGGAGGATTACCCGCTGCAGAAGAAAGGCCACAGCCAGGAGTTCCTGCGCAGCATCGCCCACCTGCGGCCGCGCACCAATCTATACGGCGCGGTCTTCCGCACCCGCAGCCGCATGGCCTACGCCGTGCACCGCTTTTTCCAGGAACGGGATTTCATCTGCGTCCACACCCCCATCATCACCGCCAGCGATTGCGAGGGCGCCGGCGAGATGTTCCGCGTCACCACCCTGCCCGACGACAAGATCGCGCGGGAAACCGAGGACTTCTTCGGCAAGCGCGCCTATCTAACCGTTTCCGGCCAGCTTGAGGGCGAGACCTTCGCCTGCGCCCTCTCCAACATCTACACCTTCGGTCCCACCTTCCGCGCCGAGAACTCCAACACCTCGCGCCACGCCGCCGAGTTCTGGATGATCGAACCGGAAGTCGCCTTCTGCGACCTCGCGGGCGACATGGACCTCGCCGAGGCTCTGGTGAAATTCCTCGTGCAGGAAATGTTGGATCATCACGAGGGTGACTTGGAGATCTTCAGCCAGTTCGTGGACAAGGGGCTGCGTGAGCGGCTCGAATTCGTCGCCAGCCGCCCGTTTGAGCGCATCTCCTACACCGAGGCCGTGGCACTGCTCAAGGCCAGCGGCGCGAAGTTCGACTATCCCGTGGAATACGGCCTCAACCTCCAGTCCGAGCACGAGCGCTGGCTCACCGAGGTGCATTTCAAGAAACCGGTCACCGTTTTCAACTACCCCAAGGAGATCAAACCCTTCTACATGCGCCTCAATGATGACGACAAAACCGTCACCGCCATGGACGTGCTGGTGCCCGGCATCGGCGAGATCGTCGGCGGCAGCCAGCGCGAGGAGCGCCTCGATGTGCTGATGGAAAACTTCAGGAAGCACAACCTCGATGCCGAAGCCTACGGCTGGTATGCCGATCTGCGGAAATACGGCAGCGTCCCGCACGCCGGATTCGGTCTCGGATTCGAGCGCATGCTCATGTTCGTCACCGGCATGGCCAACATCCGCGACGTGATCCCCTTCGCCCGCACGCCGGGGCATTGCGAGTTCTGATCTGGTGGGAATCGAGTGAATCGACAGTCAGTGGCTTGCACCATTACGGAGACTGGCATATCTCGATTCCCGGGCGTCCAGCAGGCCAAAGAGCCCGGGTTTCGTGAAGTAGCGGTTGGACCAGCACTGGCGATCGACTCCACCATTGCGGTTTCATGCGGATTCATCCGCCAATTTCCCGCAGTTGGATGTCTTTGGCGGAAAACTCGGGAGTCACGGTGTGGATAGCCGGATTATGGCTTATCCACCGCGAATGCATAGTCGCCTCCGGCCACTTGGAAAAGCGCGCAACCATCATCCATCCGCAGGATGGCAGCCCCTTGCGCGGCGGGTGGCCATGTGGCAGGCCACATCGTGGCGGCTGTTTTCACTGAGCGCGTTGAGGATGTATTTCGAGCCGAGGATGCCAGCGTCGATGTGGCCGTTGTTGCGGCACCCGATGTTGGCGACGAGATTGTCGAGGACCCGTGCGCGTTGCTGCGGCGGAACCAGATCGTGATAAAGCTCACAGCCCAGCGAGGTGCGCGTCA
>RPOS01000280.1 GCA_003820635.1 Verrucomicrobiaceae bacterium
CCTATCGCTTCTCCGCGTCCCGGCGTTTCGCTTTAAAAAACAGACTCAGATCTGGAAATCCGAGGTGGTGCTTTCGAGGTGGAGACCGCACTCGTATTTCTGGCCGTTGAAGCGGGAGGTTTCGGCATCGCCGTCCTCAGCGGGGCGGGTGCTGTGCCAGTCGCCCATGGTAAGGTAGCCTTTTTCCGCAAGCGGGTGGCGCGGCAGGTCGTGCTGGCGGAAATAGAGATCCACCTGGATGTCGGCCCAATCGAGGATGGGATAGGCTTTGAGCGTTTTCTTCTGGCGCTCGACGAAGGGGCGGTCGCTGCGGGTGCTGGACTGCGAGCGGCGCAGGCCGCTGAGCCAGACATCGGCACCGACTTCGCGCAAGGCGCGGTTCATCGGCTCGATCTTGGTGAACATTGCGTAGCGGTCCATGTCCTCTTGTCCGCCTTCCCAGAGCCTCCCCCACAGCGCTTCCATGCGCGCGGCGGTGACCGACGGCTGATAGATGCGGAGGTCGAGCTTTTCGAGCAAACCGGAGAGCTGCTCGATGTAGCGGTAGGTTTCGGGAAACAGGTAGCCGGTATCGATGAAGACGATCGGGATTTGCGGCGCATGCTCGTGGATGAGGTGGAGCATCACCGCGGCCTGGAGGCCGAAGCTGGTGGTGGCCACGAGCCGGTCGCCCAGCCGCTGGTGCAGCAGGCGGATGCGTTCGCCGGCGCGCAGCGGCGCGACCTCCGCGGAGAGCGCTGCCGGATCGAAATCGGGATCCGCATGAAACTTGACGGCAGGCAGCGGCATGACTCAGGCTTTGAGAGCTTCCGGTTTGATGTTCTGGTGAAAGTCTTTCCCTTGCACGGTGGCGTTCACATAGCCGGCGCGGATGCAGAAGTCTCCGAAGCGCTCGCCTTCGTTTCGCTCGCGGGCATAACGGGCGATGATCGGCGCGAGCAGCGGCTTGATGTCCTCGGACTTGACGCTTTCGCGGTAGAGCTTGGACAGACGCTGGCCGGCGAAGCCACCGCCGAGATAGACGTTGTATTTCCCCGGCGCACGGCCGACGAAGGCGATCTCCGCGATGTAGGGGCGGGCGCAACCGTTCGGGCAGCCGGTCATGCGGATGGTGATGGCGTCGTGGCGCAGGCCGTTTTCCTCGATGACTTCCTCAAGTTCGGTGAGAAGGTCCGGCAGGTAGCGCTCGGCCTCGGCAAGCGAGAGGCCGCAGGTGGGCAGGGCGACGCAAGCCAGCGAGTTGAGCCGCAGCGCGCTTTTCAAGTGGCTGTCCTTGATGCCGTATTGCTCTAACAAATTTTCGATCTCCGGGCGCTTTGCCGGTGAAACATTGGCGATGATGAGGTTCTGGTTGGCGGTGAGGCGGAAGTCGCCGTCGTGGATTTTCGCGATCTCGCGCAGTCCTGTTAGAAGAGGATAGTCATCGGTGTCCCGCACGCGGCCGCCTTGGATGAAGAGCGTGAGGTGCGAGTTGCCATTGGCATCGTCCACCCAACCGAAGCGGTCGCCGTTGTCATCGAACTGGAACTGGCGCACGGGGCCGAGTTCGTAGCCGAGGTATTCGTTGAGCTTGGCGAGGATCCACTCCGGGCCGTAGTCGTCCACGGTGTATTTGAAGCGCGAGTGCTTGCGGTCGGTGCGGTCGCCGAAATCGCGCTGCACGAGCACGACTTTTTCCGCGACGTCCACCACCTGGTCCACGGTGCAGAAGCCGATGACATCGGCGAGGCGCGGATAGGTTTTCTCGTTGTTGTGGGTGGAGCCCATGCCCCCACCGACAGCGACATTGAAGCCGGCGAGTTTTCCGTCCTCGACGATGGCGATGAAGGAAAGGCAGTTGGCGTAGATGTCCACATCGTTGGATGGCGGGACGGCGATGGTGATCTTGAATTTGCGGGGCAGATAGGTCTTGCCGTAGATCGGCTCGACTTCTTCCTCACTGGTTTCGATTTTTTCGCCATCGAGCCAGATCTCGTGGTAGGCGCGGGTTTGCGGCGTGAGGTGGTCCGAAATGCCTTGGGCTACCTTGAGCACCTCGGCATGCACTTCTGATAGATAAGGATTCGGGTTGCACATCACGTTGCGGTTCACGTCGCCGCAGGCGGCGATGGTGTCCATGGCGCACTGGTTGATCTCCTTGATGGTGCGCTTGAGGTTGCCCTTGATCACACCGTGGAACTGGAAGGCTTGGCGGGTGGTGAGCTTGATGGTGCTGTTGGCGAACTGCGTGGCGAGACGGTCGGTCTCAAGCCACTGCGCGGGCGTGGCGACACCGTCGGGAACGCGGATGCGGATCATGAACGAGTAGGCTTTTTCCAGCTTGTGTTTGCGGCGTTCGGCACGCAGGTCACGGTCATCCTGCTGATAGGTGCCGTGGAACTTGAGCAACTGCTGGTCGTCCTCGGACATCGCGCCGGTGGACTGGTCGGCAAGGCCCTCGGCGATGGTGCCGCGCAGGTAGTTGCTGCGCGTCTTGATGTATTCGTTGGCGGAGAGTTTCTTTTCTTCGGACATGGTTGTGAGTGGGAAGTGAGCGGTGAGCGGTGAGCGGTGAGCATCTTCACTGCTCACTCGGCACTATTTCAATAAACGTCGCGTTGATAGCGTTTGGATTTCTTGAGGTCTTCGACGTAGGCCTCGGCGGCTTCGCGGGATTTGGAGCCTTCGGTCTGGATGATGGAAACGAGCGCTTCGTGGACATCGGCGGCCATGCGGGAGGCATCGCCGCAGACGTAGAAGTGCGCGCCTTGCTCAAGCCAGGCGTAGAGGTCGCGGCCGCGCTCCTTGATGCGTTGCTGGACGTAGATTTTCTCCGGTTGGTCGCGCGAGAAGGCGACGTCGAGGCGGCTGAGCGCGCCGCTCTTGAGGTGATCCTGCCATTCAAGCTGATAGAGGAAGTCGTAGAGGTAGTGCTGATCGCCCATGAAGAGCCAGTTTTTGCCGGTGGAGCCGAGCGCGGCGCGGTGCTCGACGAAGGCGCGGAACGGCGCGATGCCGGTGCCGGGGCCGACCATGATGACGGGCGTCGAGCCATCGGCGGGGAGGCGGAAGTTTTTGTTAGGCTGGACGAACACAGGGACCTTGTCGCCGGGCTTCACCAAGTCCGCGA
>RPOS01000281.1 GCA_003820635.1 Verrucomicrobiaceae bacterium
CACTTTGCCGAAAGCCGGCGGTTTCTCGTCACCATCGCCCGCCCCGGGGCAGCCCAAGCCACCTTCGCCGAGCTCGAGGCCGACTGGCTGCGCCAGGCCCGCCGCCTCGGCCTGCTGGCGCGGCCCTCTACCAAACCGTGATCTCCCGCCTCCTCAGCGCCGTCATCCGAGTGGTGATCCGTTTCTATCAACGGATCCTCAATCCGATGCTGAAATTCGCCGCCGGGCCCGCCGCCGGTTGCCGCTTCTCGCCCACCTGTTCGCATTATTTTCTGGAAGCGGTGGAAACGCACGGCCCGTGGCGAGGCTCGTGGTTGGGAATTTGCCGGATTTTCCGCTGTCATCCGTGGGGTGGCTGCGGTTATGACCCCGTCCCGCCGGCCACGGGTGCCGCGCCGCGCAAAGACCGCCGCCGCCAACACGCCGGACCACCCCATCCCTAACACTTTCCCAACACATTCATGTACGACCGTAAAACCTGGGCTGTGCTCGTCATTTGCGGCGGGCTGCTCGCCGCCAATCTCTACTATTCCGCACAAAACCAGCGCGCCCAAGCCGAGGCGAAACAACGCGAGCTGGCACTGAGCGAAACCAAGGCCGCCATTGAGGAGAAGCCCGCCGTCGCCACCACGGCCGAGCTCACCGTCGAGACTCCGCCGCCGCCCACCGAGGAGGAACTCGTGGT
Organism: Verrucomicrobiaceae bacterium; assembly: GCA_003820635.1. The sequence goes on from RPOS01000281.1 coordinate 686, forward strand.
GCTCAAGAACGACAAGGTCGCCTTCACCCTCACCAACATCGGTGGCGGCATCAAGCACGCCGAGTTCCAGAACGAGTTCGACGTCGGCAGCAGGACCAGCCGCGTGACGGCGAACCGCTTCGGCCCCGGACCCATCGGTGCCATCGCCGGTGCCGACGAGACCCTCGATAATACTCCCTATGCCTACAAGGCGGAGGAATCCATCGAGGGCAAAAAGGCCGTTTACATCGCCAAGCTCGCCAGCGGCCTGATCGCCAAGAAAGCCTTCACGCTCAATGAAGGCAGCGAACCCGGCGCGCCCTACCTGCTGGACTTCGATCTGCAGATCGAAAACGCCACAACCGCCGCGCTCAACCTCAGCCAATCGAGCGTTTTCATGGGCGAGGCATCGCCGCTCTATCAGGCCGAGTGGCCGCAGCAGACCGGCTTCTTCTGGCGCGCTGACGGCCGGGTTCACTTCACGGCCGGCAGCTCCTTCAAGGGTGGCTGGTTTTCCGCCGCCAAATCCGTCGTCAACAGCCCGGAGGAAACGGTCGAATTCGCCGGCGTCACCAACCAGTTCTTCGCCACCGTGCTGCGGCCACGGGAACCGATGATCACCTCGATGTGGGCGAGATCCTCGCAGGTCACCCTGCCGGATGGCCCCAAGCCGCATACCTCGGTGCGTGCCGGGCTGCGCCTGCCGTCCGGCGAACTCAAGCCCGCGGAAATCAAGTCGTTCCAATACCGCATCTTCATCGGTCCCAAGCACAACAACCTGCTCCGCCGGATGGACCGCTACTGGGGCGAGGGCTGGGGCGATGTGATGCAATACGGATGGTTCTGGTTCGTCTCCCGCCCGCTCAATTTCCTGCTCAACACCTATCACAGCTGGCTTGATGGCATCGCCAGAAACTGGTCGTGGGGTCTCGCCATCATTTTCCTCACCATCACCGTGCGCATCCTCATCTGGCCGCTTCACGCCAAGTCCACGCACACCATGAAGCGCATGGCCAAGCTCAAGCCGGAGATGGACAAGCTGAAGGAGAAATATCCGGACGATCCCAACAAGCTCAACACCGAGATGATGGGCCTCTACCGGAAGTTCGGCATCAACCCGCTCGGCGGCTGCCTGCCGATGTTCCTCCAGATTCCCATCTTCTTCGGCTTCTACCGCATGTTGCAATACGCCGTGGAACTCCGCGGCCAGGGCTTCCTGTGGGTCAATGACCTCTCGCAGCCGGACACGCTCGCCCACGTGGCCGGCGTACCCATCAACCTGCTGCCGGTGGTGATGGCCATCACCAGCTTCCTGCAGATCAAGATGACACCGATGACGGGCGACAAGATGCAGCAGCGCATCATCATGTTCATGCCCTTCATGTTCTTCTTCTTTTGTTATAACTTCGCCTCCGCGCTCGCACTTTACTGGACCACCCAGAACATCTTCTCCATCGGCCAGACCTGGTTGATGAGCAAGGTGCCCGAGCCCGAGCTCAAACCGGTGAAGGGCGCCGGCAAGTCCTGGGTCCAGCGCATGGCCGAGCGCCAGGCGGAAATGCAGAAACTCCAGAAGGAACGCCAGGCCGGCGGCATCCGCGACGTCACACCGGACAAGAAGAAGCGTCCGCCGCGCACCGGCGGCTGAGCTGCGGCGCGTTTTTCCGGGCTCACCTGAACCGCAAAGGTCGTAAAGGTCGCCGAGGAACGCTAAGGGGATTTAAAATGGAAGCGCGGCAGCAAGATAACATCGGAATTTCCTCTGCGCACCCTTCGCCCTGAACTTGGCATTCTTATCCCTTGGCCGGGATCGCGGGATTTGCCATGTCATGCGCCATGAGAATGCTCGCCATGACTGTGGGTGCGGTGCTGGCCATTCAGCCGGCCGGCGCCGAGACCTTGTCCCCGGCGGATCGCGAGGCGCTTTTGGAAAAACTCGAAAAGCTGCGCGAAAACGCGGATTCCAAGGTGGACGCGCGGTTTCGCATGGCCATCGCCGCCTACAATGCGGCCGCCGGAGGCGACCAAGCCGCCGCGGAGTTTCACCTCCAGTGCATTGAGAAAGTGGACTTCATGGACCAGTTGAAAAAGAACTCCGACTTCCGCGAGTGGAAACGCAAGGAGGCCGAAAAACTCTCCGCCCCGGGCCGCGGGCTCGCCCTGCGGCTGCAGCTCCGCTGGTTGATCCTCACCCTGCGCGCGGCCTCCGAGAAAGCCGACCGCGACCCGCTCATTTCCGGCGTGCAGGAAATCGTTGCCGCCATCGCCCGCGACGCGGAAAAACTCAAGGATCACCGGCAGATCCTCAG
>RPOS01000282.1 GCA_003820635.1 Verrucomicrobiaceae bacterium
CTGCGCAAGCGCGTGGACGCTGGCGACTGGGAAGACGCCAAGGCGCAACTGATGCTGTGGACACGCGGAGGAGGCCGCGTGCTGCCGGGTTTGGTACGGCGCCGTGCAGCCGAGGCTGCTTTGCTCTGACGGCCTAGCCCGCGATGAACATGGCCAGCAGGCCCAGGATGCCCACCAAGCCGACGGCCACGATGCCTAAGGAGATGGCCTCTTCCTTCCAAAACTCGCGGCCGTAGAACTCGGGCTCTTCCTGGCCGAGTTCAGTGCAGCACTCGGCGGCCTGGGGGTGGCGCCCCTGCTGGTCGCAGCCGTTGGGGATTCGAGAGGTAGTCATCTTCCGATCTCCTTGAGCAGGCGCGGGCCTGCGGTGTAGAACAGTATCCGCTTGGTTGGCCTTGACGGGTTGGGCTTTTTGGTCGCAATGACCCAGCCCTTCTGCTCGGCGTAGCGCAGCGTCTTGCCGATGTTGTTTTGGTCCACGTCCCACTTCGCGGCGATGTCCTCGCTGGTCAGTTCTTCGTCGGGGTTCACGGCAAAGAACACGACCACGGGTGTGACGAGGCTCATGCGTTGCGCTCCGTCAGCCGCTTGTGCAGCGCGTCGATCTGCCCAAGGTGCCAGCCACCGTCGTAGCCTTCGGGGTCGTCGATGGCGTCCTGGTCAACGAGGTCGACGGCTATGAGCGCCTGCTGTAGTTCGGTGACTGTCAGGGGCTCGCGGCGGGGTGGGTGGGTGTAGAGGGGAAACGAGCGCCACTCAATGAAGTCAGCAGGGTTGTCGGTCACGCACACAGATTTCCCATCCTGCGTGTAAACCATCCACGCCACCGGCTCCTGCTCCGGCTGCCCCAGCGCGGCCTCCAACGCCCGCTCTGCATCACAACTTTGTTCGCAAGAAATCTCGCGGCGGTATCCGCGCAGGGACTTCAGCGCCTGCTGGGCGGCGGTTCTCAGGTCACTCATCGCATCCACTCCGGTTTCTTGGGCAGCGGTGCCCAGCCGAGGTAACCACCGAAGCCGGGGCTGTATTGCCCGTAGACGGCCACGCCGCCCTCGGTTAGAAGCTGGACCTTGGCCGACAGCGGGCATGTGTGCAGCGGGCGCCAGAAGTAGTCCTGATCCACGGCTGCGGCCTTGTCACTGGTGATCTTGACGGTCATGCCGCCGCCTCCTGGCTCAGGATTTCCAGCTTCGTGCGCAGCCGGTCAATCCGCGTTTCGTGGTACAGCACCATCGCGCTAGCGTAATCACGCCCGGTCTGCGCCTCAAGCAGGCCACGACGGGCCTGGTCAAGCTCAATGGCAATCAGTTCCTGCTCTGACGGTGTGCGAAATGGATTCTGGATGCGGATCATGCTGATACTCCACTGATGGCGCGCAATCGTTGCGCGTAGTGCCAGATGCTGGGCGCCTGTTCGATAGCCCGTCGCAAGGCTACGGTTTCGGGTTCTGGCGGCTTCGGCGGCGGTGCGATTCGCCAGCGTGCCCAGCGGCCGCTGCTGCTTGGCACGATCAGGCCGGCCTGGTGCAGCTGGTGCAGGTAGGTTCGGGCCGTAGCGCTTTCGCAGCCCAAGCGGTGTGCCACGTCGGCCATGGCCACCGGTTGGCGCTCCTGGATGATGGCCAGGGTTTCGGCTTGGCGCGGGGTCATGCTTGCCCCCTTGCGCGGATGGCGTCGGCGCAGCGTTGCGCAATGCCCTCAATGCTGGCGTGCTGGTCGCAGATGTCTGAGCACGCCTCACGCTCGGCAGCGGCGACAAGGGCGGCGAAGCGGGCAACTACCTGCACAAACCCGTTAGGGAATTTGTCCCATTCCTCTGCAGTTTCAAACCCAGCCTCCCGCGCCATGCGGGTGATGTCGTCGCGGTTCATGCCTGCCCCCTTGCGCGGATGGCGTCGGCGCATCGACGCGCCTCCATGTCTTCGCGGTTGTTGTCGCCCATGTAGCGGGCCTCACACACCTTTGCACACGCCTCGCGCTCACTGATCACAGCCTGCGCGGCGGCCGAGTCGAGAAGCTCACGCAGCGAGCGTGATGGCGCGAACCCGTAGACGATGCATAGGTTCTTGAATTGGTCGTCGGTCATGCTTTCCTCGCTTCCAGCATCGCGTCGGCCATTTCGTAGGCTTTGTTAGCAATCGAAGACAAACCGTATGGAGTTCCCCAGTCTGCGCCCATGGCGCTTTTCGTGGAATTTGTGACCATGCGGTATTCAGCAAGCGCAAGCGGCATTGCTTGGGCCGCGAAGTAATCGCGCAAGGTCATACCCTGTTCTTCGTCGGCCAGGTCACAGTGATGGGCCGAAAATGCAGGCCCGCCCGTCTTGCCCACCGACATCAGCAGCGTTCCGTCTTGATCTCTGAGTTCCATCATTGCTCCTTTGCATTCAGCTCGGCAGCGAGCTTCTCGGCCGCATCACGGGTGCGGCAGTCGGCCACCACGTCCAGGTGGATCACCGGCTTCACCACGATCCACCGATAGTCTCGGGTTTCAATATCTGTCCAAAAGATCACGCGGTGCTGGGTTTCAGATTGGCTCATCATTGGCCTCCAGCGTCTCAACAGGCGCCTGCGCGGCGCGAATCTGGCCGGCGCGCACCTTGGCCGCGTCGTTGGCTTCATCGCGGGCGTCACGGTCCAGCGTGCGAATTGCTGGCCGCAGGGCGTTCAGCGCGTCAATGGTCTGCGCGGCGTCGATCTGGCGCATCACGCTGCCGAAGTCTGCGACCTCGACCACCGGCCCCATGTCGCGCGGCGCGGCTGGCTGGGCCGTCTGCGGGTCCATGTCCTCGGCTTCCTCGGGCGTGTAGGTGCCGACGACGACGCCTGGGAACACGGTGCGGATGCCTTCGCTTATGCACCGGGCGCGGAGCATGGCACGCGGATATTGTGTCCAGGTTGGATTCTTGGTCAGGTTGGCTCGCTTGGCCATGTC
>RPOS01000283.1 GCA_003820635.1 Verrucomicrobiaceae bacterium
AAACTCGCCGATGGCTCCGCGCCGCGCATTCCGCAGGAGGCCAAGCTTTCAAGTTATGTGCCAAAACTCGAACGCGATCACGGCCGGCTCGACTGGAATCAGCCGGCCGCGGCCCTTGAGCGCCGCATCCGCGCCTACGATCCATGGCCAGGCACCTTCACCGTCGCCATCGAGGGTGGCAGGCAAATGCGGCTGAAGATTTTTCCGCCGGTATCCGTGGTGGATTCGGAACCCGGCCCCGGCTGGATTTCCGCCAGCAATGGCGGGCTCATCGTCGGTTGCGGCACCGGAGCGCTTGAGCTCTCCACCGTTCAGCCGGAGGGCGGCAAGCGCATGAGCGCTGCCGACTATCTGCGTGGCAGAAAGCCGGAGCGGTTCCTGAATCCGGCGGACGCGTGATCCACACCGGATCCGGAATGTGCGGCTCACAAGTCCGCTGTGGGGTGGCCCGCACAATGCATTCCTCTTACCGGGCCGCTGCCAGCGGCTGGCCGGCGTAGGGAATGAAAAGCGATTGGCTGCTGGTGATCTTGCCGCTGTCCCACAGGACGCCCTGATTGGCGGCGAGGATCTGGTAGGCCGTTTGCGCGGCACCCTTCCGCGAGTCACCAAGCTGCCAGCTCAGCCGCGGTGACTGAAAGTCGATGAAGGGAGCCGCCGCGTTCTCGCACTCGAGCTTGTTGGGGCTTGTGTCTGCGCGAGTGGAAACATCCCCGCCGCAAGGCATGACAGGACAAACCACCGGGTGAAGGACTTTTGCATGTTGGAAGAATGCTACAGTTCGCGACGTTGCCGTCTATCACGGGGCTGCCACTTTGCAGGACGTCACTGCCACGGTGGGAAAGCGGCCCCCCCGGAATCGGCCAAAGACGCGCGGCGAGACATCATCTGGAGCCTTGGATTTCAACAAACTGAAACTTTTCCCATCACAGGTCTTGCCAATTCCGGATCATACCACTAATGCCTGCGCCGCCATGGCAAGTATTGGTTTCTTTGACTTCCCGAAAGGCGGCTTTGACGCGGTGATTTTCGATTGCGACGGCACGCTGGTCGATTCCATGCCCGCACATTTTTCCGCGTGGTGCGAGGCGCTTTCGCTATACGGTGCGGGTGGTGTTTTCAAGGAGGATGTGTTCCTCGCGATGGGTGGCCGGCCGACGCGCGACATCGTGGTGGAATTGAATGATGAATATGATCTTCATCTTGACCCGGAAGCGGTGGCCTTCGCCAAACGCGAGGCTTTTCTCAAGCGCATCGGGGAGGTGGCCCTGATCGATGAAGTGGCGGCTTTTGCTGAATCGCTGCGTGGCAAGGTGCCGATGGCCATCGCCAGCGGCGGCTCGCGCATGGTGGTGGAAAAAACACTGCGCGTGGTGGGCGTGTCCGATTGGTTCGATGAAGTCGTGACCGCTGATGACGTGACGGATGGCAAGCCCTCGCCGGATATTTTCCTGCATGCCGCGCGGCTGCTGGGTGTGGTGCCAAGCCGTTGCCTTGCGCTGGATGACGCGCACTCCGGCATTCTCGCCGCGCAACGCGCCGGGATGCAGGTGCTCGCGGTGCCTTCGCCGTTGAGTTCGGCGCTGTGCTGATTTCCGGGCTTATTCCTCGGTGTAAAGGATGCGCCCGCAGTCCTCGCAGCGGGTCAGTTCCTTGCCGGTCTGCACGGCGACCACGGTGGAGGCGATGAGTTTCATGTGGCAGCCGCCGCATTTGCCTTCGTGCATCGGGGCCACGGCGAGTCCCACCTTGGTTTTCATCAACCGCAGATAGAGTGGCATGATGGATTCGGGAACCTGCGCGGCGAGGGATTCACGCTCGGCGGTGAGTTCCGCGCGCTCGGCTTCCATGCGCTCCCGGCGCTGGGTAATGACGGCCAGGTCTTCCTCCACCAGAGTGCGGGTGTGGGCTTGCGCGGCCTCCGCCGCCTTCTGCGCGGCACGCAGCGAGTCCATTTCCTCCATCAACTCCAATTCGCGCGTTTCAAGATCGTCGGCTTCCTTTTCGTAGCGCGTGACCTCATGGCCGAGTGCCTGATACTCCTCGTTCTTGCGGGTTTCAAATTGCTGGGTCTTGAGCCGCTGAATGGTGGTGCGGCGGGTGCCGACGTCGAGTTCCAGGCGCTTGAGGCGCAACTCGCAATCAACGAGCGCGTCGTGCGCCTTTTTGACGGCGGTCTCGTCAGCAGCCAGCTTGGTTTTCGCGCGGGCTTCGTCCTGGGGCAGCTTTTCGAGATCTTTGGAAAGCGCCAACAAACGGCGGACACGGTCCAGGAGAATCAACAACGCACGGATTTCGGCAAGCATGCGCCCTGCGTATCCGCCCGTGCCGCCGACGACAAGGATTTAGAGCAGAGGGATCGATCGTCCCGCCCAAATGAAACGCCCGATCCCTGTGAGAGGATCGGGCGCTGTTGAGATTGGTTTCGGGGAATTGGAAATTACCAGTCGCCGCCGCCGCCACCTTTGTAGCCGCCGCCGCCTTTGTAACCACCGCCGCCGCCTTTGTAGCCGCCGCCACCACCACGGCGTTCGCCGCCGTAGCCGCCGCCACCGCCACCGCGGCGTTCGCCGCCGTAGCCGCCGCCGCCACCGCCGCCACGGCGTTCACCGCCATAGCCGCCGCCGCCACCGCCG
>RPOS01000284.1 GCA_003820635.1 Verrucomicrobiaceae bacterium
CGGACCTCGGGGTCTTAAATCCGCTTCGTGATCCACTCAGCCACTCCCCAAGAACCCGCCAGCATGCCTGCATTGGACGATTACGATTTTGATGATCGGCCGTTTCTGGTGTTCTGGGAAATCACCCGCTCATGCGCCCTGGCATGCAGCCACTGCCGGGCGGAAGCCCAATCCCACCGTCATCCTGAGGAGCTGGATACCGCCCAGTCGCTCAAGCTCATCCGCCAGTTCGCCGAGTGGAAACCACCGATGCTCATCCTGACCGGCGGCGATCCGCTGATGCGGCGCGATGCCCTGGATCTGGTGCGCGCGGCGGCAGACTCCGGGCTGCACGTCGGCCTCAGCCCGGCAGCCACCGAGCGCCTGCTGCACACCGATTTCTCCGAGATCAAGAAGGCGGGCGTGCAGCGCATGTCCCTGAGCCTCGATGGCGCGACCCGAGAAACGCACGACTCGTTCCGCGGCGTGAGCGGCACCTATGACCGCACCATCGAAGCCGTGCACCGCGCCCACGAGGCGGGTCTGAGCCTGCAAATCAACACCACCCTCACCCGCGGCAACATGGACGAATACGAGGCGTTCAAGCAGCTCATGTTCGAGCTCAAGCCCGCAATGTGGAGCGTCTTCCTGCTCATCCCCACCGGCCGCGCCGGTCTGGCGGACATGCCCGACGCCGGGGACGTCGAGCGCGTTTTCGAAGACATGGCCAGCCTGATCGGCAAAGCCCCCTTCGCGGTGAAAACCACCGAGGGCCACCATTTCCGCCGCGTCGTGATGCAGAAACTCGGCGGCGGTGCCTCCCGCCCGCGGCCGGGCATGAAATCGCCGCTCGGCATCCGCGACGGCCGCGGCGTGATGTTCGTCTCCCACACCGGCGAGGTCTCGCCCAGCGGTTTCCTGCCAATGGTTTGCGGCAACGTGAAGGAAACCCACCCGGCCGACATCTATCGGAAACATCCGCTGTTCGTTTCCCTGCGCGACAATGACGCGCTCGGCGGCAAGTGCGGCCTTTGCGAGTTCCGCAAGGTCTGCGGCGGCTCGCGTTCCCGCGCCTATGGCATCTACGGAGATCCCTTTGCCGAAGACCCGTCCTGCGTTTACATCCCCAAAAAGGCACAACTCGTAAAAAAATCCACCGTCTGATTTCCTAACCACAACCGACAACCCCAATCCCATGATCAATCTCACCAAACTTTGGACCGGAGTCGCCCAACCCGCCGACTCGTTGCGCTACGGACACGCCTCCGGCCACCCCGCGAACCACGCCAGCAACGGCAGTGACAGCTGCATGCCCGTCGCCGCCCGCTCCCGCAAGCCGATCACCGTCTGGAACATCACCCGCACCTGCAACCTCCGCTGCGTCCATTGCTACTCGGACTCGATGGCCATGCAATATCCCGGAGAACTCACCTGGGAGCAGATGAAAAACGTCGTCGATGACCTCTCTGCCTATCAGGTGCCGTCATTGCTGCTCTCCGGCGGTGAACCGATGATCCATCCGCGCTTTTTCGACCTCGTCGATTACGCCACCCAAAAAGGTCTGAAACTGACGATTTCCACCAACGGCACGCTCATCACGCCGGAAAAAGCCGCGCTGCTCAAAGCCGCCAACGTCGCATACGTCGGCATCTCGCTCGATGGCATCGGAAAAATCCACGACGAGTTCCGCCGCAAGGAGGGAGCCTTCGATGCCGCCGTGCGCGGATTCAAGAACTGCCACGATGTGGACCAGAAAACCGGACTGCGCCTCACGCTCACCCGCCACAACGTGGAAAACATCAACCAGATCCTCGACTTCATCGAAGAGCAGGAAATCAAGCGCGTCTGCTTCTATCACCTCGTGCCCGCCGGCCGTGGCAGCGAGATGCAGGTGCTCGGCGCAGAGGAAGCACGCCACGCCATCGACACCCTGATCGCACGGGTGGAAACCTGGCACAAACAAGGCATCGACCGCGAACTGCTCACCGTCACCCAGCCAGCCGATGGCGCCTATCTGTTAGTCCGGATGCAGAATGAAAACCATCCGAACCTCGCCGAAGCCCGCCGCCTGCTTTCATGGAACGGCGGCGGCGCGAACAGCTCCGGCCGCGGCATCGCCAACATCGACACCCAGGGCAACGTCCACCCCGACCAGTTCTGGCAGGACATCACGCTCGGCAACGTCAAGCGCATGCCATTCTCCGAAATCTGGGAGGGCAACAACCCGGACTCCGCCGGCATCCTCAAATCAATCCGCTCGATCGGCCTGCTTTCGCAGGAAGAACGCCAGTCCCGCATGACCGGACCCTGCGCCGATTGCAAATGGTTCTCCATCTGCGGCGGCGGCTTCCGCACCCGCGCCGCCTTCTGCAACGATGGCCACCTCTGGGGCTCCGATCCCGGCTGCTACCTCAAGGATGAGGAGCGCCTCGAAGCCTGCGCCGTGGCGTGATCCTACAAAGCCAAATCCACGGACTGCCCCGCCCTCTGCGACCCACTCCCGGGGTCGGATGATCCTGTTGATCAGGTTCCCCGGGTGTTCGTCTCTATCGCTCCTCGACCCGCGGCTGATTTCTCAGATCCCTGTCGGGGTCAAGA
>RPOS01000285.1 GCA_003820635.1 Verrucomicrobiaceae bacterium
CAAGTATCCAATTGTTCATTTCGATGGTGACTCACGCCCGCGTCGTACAGGTTATAACGATATTAAAGAGGTTTTTGCGCCGCGCGTTATTAAAGAGGAAGGCGATGTTCGCAAGAGCCTGCGCGCACCCAGCCCCACCGAGGGACTGGCCGCGCAAAGCGAGCTGATGAAGGAAGCGCCCGGTGCATTTAAGACGGCGATGAAAGATGTTGTGCGGATATTTACCGAAACGGATGACGTGTCGTATGTCACTCGATTCCGCACGGAGATAGCCGATGCTAGCGCCTCCGTGGTTAACCGCATGAACATTCTGTTTGACGGCGCGGTGCGCGACGAACTTACCGGTATTACAAACCCTGAACTGTTGATCCGGCAAGCACAAGACCCGGAAGCTTTGTTCAATGCTTTCGTAAACACTGGTGGGCTTGAGAAAGACGCTACCACAGGGCAGTACATCGTAACCGACAATGCGGGGCCGGGCGGGTCGATAGCCGATGTGCTGGCAACTATCAAGAACTGGAGTGATGCCAAAGGCATGGACTTCAAGTTGGGCTATGCCGAGGCCAGCAAGATGCTGGAAGCTCGACGCCTTGATGCCATGCGGCAAGAGAATGTGGAGCGCAAGAAGAAAAAACAAGACCTATTCCCCATTCACAAGCTGGTACAAAAGGATGACCGGTCTCCCGAGGAACAGATTGATGCCGCCCTGCGCGGGCTGAAGGCTAACCCGGAGATTCAGAAGGTTGCTGACCTTATGGATCAGCAGCGGGCGTACATGATCGACAAGTTGGTTGACGTGGGGCGCATCTCGAAAGAGACATCGCAGGAGTGGAAAGACGCTGCCGGGTATGTGCCCTTTTACCGAGTGGAAGATTTCTTTGATAAGTATTCGCCAAAGCGCACAACGGGTCGCGGTCTGTCGCAACTAAGCTCTCTGCCGAAGTTTGTGGGTAGCACGCAGCGGGAAGTGGGCAACGTGTTCGACAACCACACCAAGCTGATGGGGTGGATGCTCAAGCAGACAATCAAGCAGGATGCAGCATCGACCACGCTTAATTTGCTGGCGGATATGGGCCAAGCTCGGCGCTTGTATGGCAACAAGACATCCGCAAACAACGCGGGGAATGTCGTCAGGACTTACAAAAAAGGGCAGGAAGAATACTTTGAAGTGCGGTCACACTGGGATGCGGTAGCGTTTACAGATGCACCGGAGCCGAAGCTGACCATCGTTAAGTTGTTCGCGCAGGTATCCAACATCTTGCGCAAGATTGTGACGGTGATGCCGCCGTTCGTGGCCAAGCAGGTGACAGACGATATTCAACGAGCGTTTGTGCAGTCTGGCGTAAGAAGCCCGTCGCGGTTGATTGTGCCGGCAGTTACGAACTTTCTGCGGATTGCCGGGCATGAAGTGGTGTTCGGCAAAGATCACGAGTTCACCAAAGACTTTGCCAAGAAGGGGTTGGTCGGGAACATCGACTACAACGCCAGTAACCCAGCAGAAACTATTCTGTTCAGCATGGGCTACTCCAAACGCGGTTGGCTCAGTGAGCTGCACCACCGGCTGGAATCGATTACGCGGGCGTCGGACTTGGCCATGCGTAAGGCGATCTACGACCGGACGATGGCGGAAGAAAACAAAAACGTGGGGCTTGCCACTGCTCGGGCTCGGGAGTTCATCAACTTCCGGCGTCGTGGCGCCAGCAAAACGATTGGTCTGGGCGTTGCCACTGTTCCATTCTTCAATGCTTACTTGCAGTCGAGCGATTTGTTGCTGCGTAGTATGGTTGGACGCGGCTCGAGCAACACGGAAAAGGCTGTGGCCAAGCGCTTGTTCTGGACACAGGCGGCCAAGATGACGGGCTTCGCGCTGATCTATGCTTTGGCTAACAGCGACGATGAGGAATACCAAGACCAAACATTGGATGAACGGTCCAACAACTGGATTATCGGCGGCAAGAAACTGCCGGTGCCGGGCGACATGGCTGCGTTGTTCAAAGTACCTGTGGAAGCGTTGGTGCAATACATGACCCGGCGCGGCACCGAGGAGGAGCAACTGACCAACGAAGTGGTGCGGCAGGTGTTGGGCTACGCGTTTGAGCAGTATGTGGGCCGGGTGACGCCAGTGCCGCAGGCGATTCGCCCTGTGATGGAAGCCTTTACAAACCACTCGTTGCTAACTGGGCGTCCGCTGGTAGGCACATATCAAAAGGGTCTGCCGGCTGAGTTTCAGACCACTAGCTCAACTAGTGAGCTAGCCAAGGCGATTGCCAAATATGCGTTTGACGATTTGGGACTTGAGCTTTCGCCGGTCATTATCGACAACACCGTACGGGGATACTTGGGTGGCGTCGTGCCGCTGATGAATATGCTGGTCGATCAGATGGTCAACCCGAACAAGACGGACAGGCCGCTGAGCAAGTATTGGTTCCTGAGCCAGTACCTTACACCGGAAGTGCCGACTGGACCGAAGGAAGAGTTCTACGATCTGGTCAACAAGGTGATGCCGGTCAAGCGTGCGCTTGCG
>RPOS01000286.1 GCA_003820635.1 Verrucomicrobiaceae bacterium
CACGCTCCAGCGCCATGCGTTTGGCGGCGCGGATACTTCCCATAGCGCCACAATCTTGGGCACTGTTTTCGTGCCTGTATTCCGCACTGAGGTGCGCAGCAGTTGGAACGAAGAAGTGTCTATTGAGAACGAATAGTCGTAGGGTTCTTCTGCCAGCGCCACTGCGGGCACCATCAAGAGTGCGGCAAGTAGCTTCTTCATTTTGCTTTCCCTCCCAACCAGATCATCGCTGCGCCGAGCACACCGGCACCGGCTGCTACTGCCAGACCTAAAGGCCCGAGGGCTACGATAGACAGCAAGCCGCCGACTACGCCAACGCTTGAGATGAGCGCACCAGCCCCCAGAAGCATTCGTTTAAACACGCTTGGTTTTTCTGTGGCCTGAGCCGGGGCGGGTGTAGGTGTGGGCGCTGTAGTGGGACGGCTGGGCGGCACGCAGTTGACTTGCTTCATAGCGCGGGCCATTTGAGTAGCCTTGACTGTGGGTGTGAGCGGGCTGTCCGTGTTGCGTAGCGTGGTGCGGTCGGGGCGTGGTGCGGCCCGCACGGGGCTGTTCACTGAGGCTTCGGTTTGCGCTAGCGAAATGCGTTCGATCTTCATGGTCTTTTCCTTGGTTAATAAGTCGTGCGTGTTGAATGAAATAGATTGCTGAAACAAATGCACAGATACCGGTGATAACGAGTGCGCCGGGGCCGAAGGCCGGGATCAGCAACAGACTGCCTATCGCACACCACGCCATCGCTCTTCCCGCTGCTTTCGCTGGGGTTTCCGGCGTCTGGTAGATCGGTCTCGGGGGAGGCTTTTCCGGCTTCTTTTCCACGAGCGCCTTCTTTGCTTGCGACGTTTTCAGCACTGACTCCAGCCGGCTGGCGTGTATCGTTGGGCGAGTGGCGCTGATAGGATCGGAGTTGCGAAACGTCTTTGTCTGCACCACAGGGTCAAAGTGCACCCGACGCTGCGGAGCAGGCGAATACTGCCGAGGCGATACGCGGTCGACGTTCATGAGAAAAGTCTAACCATTAGACCTACACCCACTACAGCCAGCGCGCCGAGGATGCCGCCCATAATCACGCCACTGCCGTAGCCCTCGGTGTAGCCTTCCTCAAACACGGTGCTGAATTCGTCTTCTGTAATCATTGCGGTTTCCTTAAGTTAGTGGCGCGTCCTGATGTAATTTCTTTTTGGGCTAGCTTGATGGCTATGTCCATCTCACGTACGGTTATTACTTCCATCTGCGCGTCGTGCAGTTCCAGCAACTGATTGAGTACTGCAATCTCCGGGCCAGTGGGCACGTACTTCCCCACCTTGTGGCTGCGGTGAACAATATCCATCAACGTCTGACGCCCTGCTGTGACTTCGTCCGCATACTCTTTACCGAAACCCATCTTGTGCAGGGCTTCGGTGATGTTGTACATGGCGATGAGCATGCTCATCTGTGAAGTACCTGCGGTGCCTTGCAACAGGGCAAGCATCGCGGCGTGGTTCTTGAGCCGCAACGTTACCAGCTCGTCCGCATGTGAAGTCATTGGGGCTAACCCGTCTTTGATATAGCCCATCGGGTTCACCAGCACGCCCTTGGGCCGGTACTTACTTCTCTTGCGCATCGGCTCTCACCAAGGCAAGTGCTTCTTTGACCAGCTCACGTACCTGCTTCGCGTCTTCCCGCCCTTCTGCGGTCTGTAAGTGCGCGCCTGAGTGAATCGCAACGCCTAACAAACTATCTGCTGCGTGTAAGGCTGCACTAATTAGTTCCTTGTTCATCTGTTTTCTCCCTTGCGCGTCGAGCTTTGACTTTGGCGGTGCAGGTTGCGCATCGCCAGCGTTTGCCACTAGATGTTTTGAGCCACCCGCCCCCAGCCGCAGGGCGGGTCATCATGCAGTTGCTACAGAAGTGTGTGTCTGTCATGGAAAATATCAATGTCCACTAAGTTGAAGTTCTCGTCGACCGAGAACCACAGAACTCTATCAGGTGGAGGCTCAACGACTTTAAGAAAATGCTCACCCGCTCGGGCCATGTCGGCAATGGCAACCAACCACGCCGGGCGCTGAGACAGCAGCAGGTCGTTGTGCGAGTCCATGTCGATCTCAGTGGCGAATATGGACAAGTAGTAGCGGTCGTTGTGCTCGGTGTAGCGCATCTCGACGATCATGACTTCTCGTCCTCAAGCTTGGTGACAAGCTGCATCGCGCCGTACTCGTGCAGCGTCATCATAGTGCCTTTCAAAGACTCGGATGTAATGTAGGGGCGGAGCAGCTTCAGGTACTTGGATGCACCCATGTACTTGTCCTCGATACGCTCGGCACCGTCGAGTGCTTCGGATATTTTATCTATCTGTTCCATAGTCAATATCACTTTGGTATTGGCAATCTCAAGCAGGAACTTCATCGTCGTCTCCTTCGTAGGTAAATGTCACTTCGTTTGCTTCGCACATATCAAGAAAGTTTTCTTCGGATGTTTCCCACTCGTAAGCTTCACGCAGGCGAGTGCCGAGGTCGTGGCCTTGCTCGTTGATCCA
>RPOS01000287.1 GCA_003820635.1 Verrucomicrobiaceae bacterium
GACAGGCCGCTGAGCAAGTATTGGTTCCTGAGCCAGTACCTTACACCGGAAGTGCCGACTGGACCGAAGGAAGAGTTCTACGATCTGGTCAACAAGGTGATGCCGGTCAAGCGTGCGCTTGCGCAACTGGAGAAAACAGACATCGACGCCGCGATGAAGTATTACGAGAAGAACGCGGACAAGCTGAAGATGGCGGAGCTGGTGAACAAAGCCTTGCAAGAGATCGAGCAGACTCGGGCGTACATTAAGTACCTTGAGAGTGCCAACGGCGCCAAGTCTATCCCGGACAGCGCTGAGCGCCTGAAGACGAAGCAGGATGTTGAGCGGTACGAGAACAAGAATCTGGAATGGGTGCAGGCTGCCAAGGCTCAGATTTTTGGGAAGAAGGAGTAACTACTCAAGCCGCCAGATACGGACGCCGTAGCGTCCGTATTCGCAGCGGTTAGCTACACCGAGTGAGATTTGCAGATGTTCTTCGGCAGGGGCCAGTAGTTCGGCCACCTGCTTATCTGTTGCTGTTGTCGGCAAGAAGAATGAACACCCCTTGCGCACGTCCTCCCAAGGGATGAAGTATTGCGCACCGAGGATGGTCAGAATCCTGATCTCATCAGGAAGTTTCAAGCGCATTGGCTACACCCACTGCATCGCTATCAAAACAATAACTGCGCACGGACGGCACGCTCATGCTGCCGATTGATCCTGCTGCGATCCGCTTGGCTATCGCCTTGCCGTCGTTCTTTATGATCTTCAGGCTCACCAGACCTTTGATTGTCTGCCGCACATCGACTTGATGCTCGACCAGATAGGAACGGAGCTCGTGTGCCGGTATCCATAGCTCTTTGCGGTCGGGCTCGTAGCGTAACTTCAGCGCATTGCGTGGTGCCTCAATCGGGGCTGAGGGCAGCCCGTTTTTGGGCGACTCGATGATGAGGGCGTTGGACAAGTTGTCGTTGATGTATCGGCCAAGGATTTCCGCTGCGAGGGAGTCACCGTGGCTGACGGACGCCTTGTTCGAAATCTTGACGCCTGCCAGCTCTTTGAGCATGTACTGATAGACCGGCGCGATCTCGATGTCGATCAGCCCTATCTGACGTGCGAAGTAGGCACCGGTGAAGGAGCATGCCAACGTGCCGGAGTGGAAGCGATCTGACTTGTCCAAGTTCAGCGTCTCATCGATCTTGCGCTGCATCTGGTGCAGTGTCTCAATGACCAGCGCTTTGTTCTTCAGGACGAAGCTGACGAAGATCGGCCCGGCAACGCCGTAGTTGCTAGCGAGCTTGCGGAAGATTTCATCCGCCTCAGTCTTGGAGATGTCGGCACTGCCTGCTACGTAGATGTCGATGAGTCGGGCTTGCTCACCACCAGACGTTGCCTTGATGCTGCTGATGGCATCGGAGAACACCGAGTTGCTGGAGGTGACGACGATGCTGCTCCACGTGGTGTTATTGTTCCGCAGCTTGTTAGCCTGCGAATCCATCCGGTGCCGAGCGCGGCCTCGCGTGACCGAGTAAATGAAATCGGACAGCTCCTCGGGTTTGGTATTGGTCATCTCATCGAATGACGGGCTGATGTTGTTCAGCATGCCGATGTGCTGGAACTTGGCCAAGTAGGTATCGTCTGAGGAGCCCAGCAGCTTGGCTGGATTACCGAAGATGGAGTCCTTGACCATCATGGCGGTGGTCTTGCCGGTGCCGGATTCGTTCGACACCAGATTGATAACGGCACCTTTCACATCGAAACCACCCAGCAGCGGCATAAGCACCGAGCCAAAGCCGCAGAACAACGTGAAGGCATGCGGCTCAAGCCCGCGCCGGTTGTAGAAGTTGGCGATTGATTTCCACTCTTCGAGACTGCCTGCTGGCTGGAAGGCCGGGGCTAACTGCCGTGTGCTGCTGGCAGGGGGTGCGAGCTTGGGGCCCGCGATGGTGTATTCGATCTCACCCACAACGAAACCTGATTCATCAGGAGTCCACCCCATCTGGCTGCGGGTCTTGCAGGCGCTGGCGTCTTTTTGAAGCTTACGAATTGCGGAAGCGAAGTAGGCCATGATGACATCCCATTGTTTGCTGTAGGCAACGACACCGTGCTTAACCAGTGTAGTTTGCAGTTTCTCCCGATTAAGAAGGGCTGTGGCAGGGGCGTAGAAAACACGCACGCCGTCGTGGGGTAGGTGCAGACAGACGCCCAGTAGTTCGCCCTCGCCGTCGCCGTGGTCGTCCGAATCGTAGAATCGGTTGGTGAGGTATAAGTCTTGAGGATAGACCTCGATGACTGTCTCCTCGCCGTCGGCGTCAGTCTTCTTGCAGTACACCCCGCCCGATGCGCCCCGATAGTAGGGGAACGGATAGACCGGGATATTGACCGTCACTTCCAGATGCGCGCCGTCTGCGTCCGGGATGGTGTGCTCGACCTTGTAGACCTCGGCACCGTCCTCGA
>RPOS01000288.1 GCA_003820635.1 Verrucomicrobiaceae bacterium
ATCGTCGCCATCCTGGCGACCTTCTTCATCATCGCCACCCTCACCAAAAAACCGCGCTGGAATACACTGGGCATTGGGCTTGGAATCGGTGTGTTGATGCACATCCTGCTCGATTTGCTCATCTGGTTCAACGGGGTTGCTATCCTCTGGCCAATTCCCTCGTGGATCAACCTGTGGGCTGGTACCACTCCACCGGAGTGGTTCGACAAGTTCATGCTTTCGGCGGAATATCTATTCATAGCTCTGTACGTATCATCTCAATAATTAGGGGCGAGATCAGGTATCCGCCCAAGACCAGCCTAAATGGAGATCCTTGGCACGTTTTTCAACCAATTCAGCCAACGGCGGGATCTGATTTTCGGCAGAAATACGATCATGCAGATAGCGATAGAAACTCACGCCCAACTTTTTCGCAGTGGCAGACAGGGTGGCAAAGGTGTCCCAGGCGCGCACTCCATCCTGAGTGCGCGGACCAAAACTGACATCCCGTTTGCGAACACGCTGACGAACTCCCAGTTCGGAGGCATTGTTATGCAGCGGCAGTTCGGGGTACTTGAGCACCAAAAGCAAACTGGTCTTCTTGGCTCGGGTCTTGGCGATCGTTTGATCCAGTCCGTCATACCCGGTGTGGGTCGAGAACAAGCGGTCAAACTCGGTCTCCAAGCGCAAGGCTTCTTCCGGCGAGGGCTTTTGGCGATAGGCCAACAACTGGTCGTAATATTCCCAAAACCGTTGCAGAAAATCCGCCAACAAAGCCCGATGCAGCGCCACTACCGGGATCAGCTTCTTGAAGGGTCGCCCGCCATGCACCCAACACAGCATCATTGCCCAGGTCAGCCAGTTGAATTGGGGGGCATCGTCACAAACCAGGGCTTGGATCACCGGAAAATCGGTTTCGGCATGGTAAGAAGCCACTGCGGCCGCATCGATCAGCGCTTTGCGCTGCTGCTGGCTCAATTTCGGCAAGTCTGCTCCCAGGCGTTTCAGGAAAACACCCTCTTCCAGGTCTTCCTCGCTGCTTTCGGCAGCCCAGCTTTGCAGTCCACCCCAGGCCTTTTTCGACCACGGCAAGTTCTCCAGGTATCCCAAAGCTTCTGCGTTCAGCCGGAAGAGGCGCACCCGCCCATTGCGCAGCACATCCAACACACTCAGCCGTTCTTTGGTCGGACGCGTATGATAGGCTGTGTAGACCGGGTTGCAGACGACATGACAATGCTGATTTTGGCCATCCACCCGCGTCAGCGTATCATCGGTTTGCTGCCAGGGACTGCTCCGCAACCCCGCTTCATACACGGCATCCTTTTCGGCGTGAAACTGGGCCTGATCTTTGATCAGCAGATTGGACAATTCGCCTTCCGAGATCTGGATGCCCACGTTCTCGAAGAATTCTACGATCTTCGGCTCGCTGGTTCCCATCCCATAGTACAAGGCCAGCGTCAGGACCTTGATCCCGGGTCCAAACTGGCCTTCATAGCCTTGCGGCAGTTGCGCCAGATAGCTCCGACCGGTCGAAGGAGCATAGTATTTCTGCTTGTGAAACAGGATATTGTCTGTCTTCAGCATGATGTCCTGAACAACCACGTCTTCATGCCCTTTGAACTTGGCATCCTCGGGCAGTATGCCTGGATCGACGGCGACCACTTGCTCTCGATCGATCTGGATTTCAGCTTTCTTGCTGCTTTTGTGTCTCTGGCGTGGTTTGTGCCGTTCTTTCTCCGAAGAGTGCTCCGTCTGGGGCGGCTTCGGAGTATTCCCCTTGATCTTGGGCTTGCCTTGCTCTCCCTTCAGTCGATTGACCTCATCCCGCAAGCGTTGGATCTCGACCTGTGCCTCGCGCAAATCCGCCGACAATTTCTCAATCAGGTTCAAAAGCCGCACGATCAACTCGCGGGCATTCTCGTCTTGGATACGGCTAAGATCTATGTCGTCAAACATCGTGATGTTAGTTTACCTGATCATTTGCGTTTTGGGAATCGCCCAATTTTTTCCGGCGTTTTCCCCTATTTTTTGAGATGATACGCTCCAATAACAAAAAAGGTCTTATCGGGGCCTCGCGGGGCGAGTTGAGATAAAAAAAGCGCCGCGAGGCAGGTGATGCGCTCGCGGCGACTGATCAGCAATGAAAAATCACAAACCTAAACCTTGATGCCAGTTCTCCGGCGCATCCAAACGCGTTGAAATGTAGATTGACCTGTGCATAACATAGTTTGGCTGCGCCTCCTTTCTTGCTCTAAGATGAGTAGAGTCTATCACTGATTGGGGAGCGTGTCAATTTGATTTATCCCA
>RPOS01000289.1 GCA_003820635.1 Verrucomicrobiaceae bacterium
ACCGGACCAGCATAAAGCCATCGAAGCCAAGCTGAAGGAGAAAAACACATGAACAAGGAAGAATTACTGCGCATCATGCGTTTGCTCTCTGCGGTAGAAGCTGTTGGTCTGTACCGAGAACCTGCATTTCCATCGTATTTGGTTGAGCAGATTGACAACGCTGTTTCGATACTTGAACGGGAAATACTGAAATGAACCGCAATGACATCATTGCTATGGCGCGGGATGCTGGGGCAGGCGAACCAGAAAGCCTGTTCGGTCGCACAGATTACATCGTAATGACCCAGCACGAGCTTGAACGCTTCGCTGCCCTTGTCGCCGCAACGGAAGCAGCCAAATGGATCAAGGGTGCAAAGATTAGTGTGCCAACAGCAACGATGGAGCAACAGTTCTCTGTATACCACCGCCGTGGCTACGAGGCTGGTGCCGCTGCCGAGCGTGAGCGCAGGGCGTTTGAACTTGCCGAATGCTATCGGTGCGGCTGGGATGGCGGCGCTGCTGCCGAGCGAGAAAAGATAGCTCAATCATGGGACGCTTTGCACGATCAATATATGAAAGACCCGCTGCGCCGTCAGATGCCATTGAGCTATGAAATTGTAGCCAATCTGATTAGGGGTCGAGCATGACCAACGTTGTGCGATTCACAGGTATCACCAAGCTGGATATGCCTGCCGATCATGTCCTTGAATCCGCTCTTGGCAAGCTGGAAGGTGTAGTCATCCTTGGCTACGACAAAGACGGGCAGGAATACTTCGCGTCATCCTATGCCGACGGAGGCGATATGTTGTGGTTGCTAGAGCGTGCAAAGAAAGCACTATTGGAGGTGGCAGATGAGTGACATACCGCGTGAATATGTTGAGGCACTAATTCGCAAGACCGGCATGAGCTTCCACCTGGGTATGCCGCGTGAAGCCGTGATTGAGCAGATGACGAAGTTTGCCGACTTGTTGCGGAATGAAACACTCGAAGTGGCAGAGCATGCTATCCAGCGCGCAATGGATTTTGAACGAGAGGCGTGTGCAAAGGTGTGTGAAGAACTAGATGGCTATCAATATGCGAGAGCTATCCGAGCAAGGGGTGAGGAATGAACCTAAGAGAAGCAGCACAGCAGGCGCTCGACGAGCTGATAGCCGCCGACGGGATGCCGATATGCAACGAAACCGATATTCTTGATCTGAGCAAAACGATTGACGCTCTCCGCGCCGCGCTTGCTGAGGAAGCTATGCAGCGGCTGACGGATGTGCAGCAGGAGATGGTTGGGCCATCTATCAAAGAAACTAGGCACCATAAAGCAAATCGAATGCTTAAAGAGGCGATGGATAGTGATCGTGAAAACATTATCCGGAACATGCCTGACTTTGAATTTGACTTTTCTACAGAGTCTCAGAAGCGCAAGCCGCTGACGGATGAGGAGATTGACCGAGTGTGGCGATCTGTTGATTACAAGATTTCTTATGACAACTTCAGACTTGCGATTGCCCGCGCAATTGAACGAGCGAATGGGATTGGGGGTGAGGAATGACCCGCGACGACATTATCCGTATAGCGCAGCAAGCTGAAGTGCCGATACGCGGGCACTACGACGAACAAGGGCTTACGCCACAGGAACTTGAACGCTTCGCCGCCCTTGTCGCTGCTGCCGAGCGTGAGGAGTGTGCTGATGTGTGCGAAGGGCATTACGACACGGCACAAGCTGCACGCGCCATTCGAGCAAGGGGTGAGAAATGACCTGCCAATACTGCGAATACCACAAGCAGCGTGCTGTGTTGTGGAGACACGAGGCTTACAGGCTAGGCGGGACGCCATTGCCGTGGGACGCCGATGAAGCGATTGCAAAGGCGGTTGCGGCAGAGCGTGCGGCGTGTGCGAAGGTGTGTGAGGAAAATATGTTTTATGCAACAGGCGAGCAACACGCCGCCGCCATCCGAGCAAGGGGAGAGGAATGAGACTCAAGAACCTTGAATTTAGAAATCTTGATATTGATGGCCGTCCCGCTGAGATCGTTCAGTGGAACACGGACAGCACCGGCAAAGAGTATTGCTTCACCTTGTTGTTTTACGAGCGCGACAGCGAGGGATATCACATCTGTTTTGTGGGCGACCGCCCGCTGCAATACGAGGA
>RPOS01000290.1 GCA_003820635.1 Verrucomicrobiaceae bacterium
GATGCTCAAGGAGGAGGTCACCGAAGAAGACATCGCCCGCGTCGTTTCCTCATGGACCGGCATCCCGGTGAGCCGCTTGCAGGAAGGCGAGAAGGAAAAACTCGTGCACATGGAGCAGCGCCTCGGTGCCCGCGTGGTTGGCCAGAAGAAAGCCATCACCGCGGTTTCCAATGCCGTTAGAAGAGCCCGCGCCGGCTTGCAGGACGAGAACCGCCCGATCGGTTCGTTCCTGTTCCTTGGTCCCACCGGTGTCGGTAAGACGGAGCTCTCCAAAGCCCTCGCCGAGTTTCTCTTCGATGACGAGGGCGCGATGATTCGCATCGACATGTCCGAATACATGGAAAAACACAGCGTCGCCCGCTTGATCGGCGCGCCTCCGGGATACGTCGGCTATGAGGAGGGCGGCCAGCTTTCCGAAGCCGTGCGCCGCAAGCCGTATTGCGTCGTGCTGTTCGATGAGATCGAAAAAGCGCACCACGATGTCTTCAATGTCCTGCTGCAAGTGCTCGATGACGGTCGTATCACCGACGGCCAGGGCCGCACGGTGGATTTCCGCAACACCGTGATCATCCTCACCTCCAACATCGGCTCGCAATACATCCTCGGCGAGGAAAACGCGGAGCAGCGCGAGGCCAAGGTGACCGACGCCTTGCGCTCGCACTTCCGGCCGGAGTTCCTCAACCGCATCGATGAAATCATCATCTTCGACCGCCTGCAGCGCGAAGAGATCACCACCATCGTCGATCTCCAACTCGACCGCGTTCGCAAGCGCCTCGCCAAGCAAGGCCTCGCGCTCGCGCTGACAGAATCCGCCAAGGAATTCATCGGCAACCAGGGCTACGATCCGGTCTATGGCGCTCGCCCGCTCAAACGCGCCATCCAGCACCTCCTGCTCGATCCGCTCAGTCTCGATGTGCTCGACGGAAAATTCGTCGATGGCGACGTGATCACCGCCGATGTCCAGCACGGTCAGATCGAATTTTCAAGGGATGAGCGGTCTTGATTTCCACTGCATGGTCACGGTGAGCGGCGTGCAACCGCTCAATTCGTCTGATAAGCCTCGCCGCCGCGCTGGCGGGATGCGCGGCAGAGGGAATCGAGTTGGTCAAGCGTGGCTTCGAGACCGCGGCCGTCCCGCAGGTGCTCCTGCAAGGCGATGCCGCCCTCGGTTTGCAAGGCCACGTAGCCGCTGTAGCGCGGGCGGACGATGGCCTCTTCCTGGGTGATGCGCGTGCCGGTGAAAAATCCGCCGCAGAGGAGATCGGCGGCCGGGTCGTTCCATGCGGCGCGGTGCGACGGCTGGCCGCCGGCCTGCACGTAGATGCCGCGCTGCACTCCGGCGGAGGCCGTGAATGCGGCGTAGTCGAGCGCCGCCTGAGGGTTCTTGCAGGCACTGGAAATGGCGATGCCGGTGCCGCCGAGCACACTGCGCAGGCGCGGGCCGCCGGAGACCAGCGAGATCAGATTTCCAAATTGCAACTGCTTCGCGGCAAAGCCGGGCCGGGCGTAGTTGTTATAAGTGTAGGCGAAGGCGTTCCACGCGAAGTCGTCGCTGCGAGTCATGCGCTCGGCCACCTGGATCGGGTTGAGATCGAAAATCACGCGCGACATGGGCGCGGTGAGTTCGGCGAGCATTTCGACCGCCTGCCGGAGGACATCGCGCGGGGCGATCCGCTCGTGGTCCGCGAAGGGTTCCGCGCCGAGGGCTTTGAGCAGCATGACGAGGTGCAGGAAGAGATCGGCATTGAACGCGGGGATCACCGCCAGGCCGCGCTTGGAGAGCGCCACGGCCTCATCCCATGTTTGCGGCACTGCGGCACCTGCTTTTTCCAGCAAATCCGGCCGCCAGCTTGGCGCGGGAGTGGCGGCATCGATGGGCAGCGCGAGCAGTTTTTCCTGATAGAGATAACTCTCATAGGACGGCCCCACGGAATGCGCGGCAAGGTCCTCCAGCACGGCGGCGGGCGCGAGCGTCTTGAGGTCATGCACGAGGTTTTTCTCGAAACAGAAACCCGACCACGGGTGATCGATGACGATCAGGTCGAACTGTGTGGCGAGCTGGTCGATCGGC
>RPOS01000291.1 GCA_003820635.1 Verrucomicrobiaceae bacterium
GATGCGCCGACGCAGTGGTATCCACAACCAGAAGTAGCTGCTGCCCTTGCCAGCATAGACTGGTCGGATAAGATGGTTGTGTGCCAGAACACGGCGTTCGATGGTGCCATACTGGCATGGCACTATGACGTTTCTCCGCTGGCATGGGCAGACACGCTCGGCATGTCCCGCGCCCTCTATCCCCACGACAAATCACACAGCCTGTCCGCTCAAGCCACTCGCCTCGGCGTAGGTGTTAAGGGCACCGAAGTCCTCAACGCGCTGGGCAAGCGCTATGTAGACTTCTCCGCTGACGAGCTCGCTCGCTACGGTGCCTACTGCGTCAACGACGTCGAGCTTACCTACAGCCTGTTCCACAACTACCTCAGCATGGGCTTCCCCAAGCAGGAGCTGCGTCTCATCGACGCCACGCTGCGCATGTTTATCGAGCCTCGGCTGGTGCTGGACAAAGACCTGCTTGTCTCCCACCTCGTCGCAGTTAAAGACTACAAGCAGCAGTTGCTTGAGGACGTACGGGATACACTCATCGGGGACTACTCCGACCCCGAGGCGGTGAAGGTGCTGCTCGACAGCGGCACCGATGGCATCAAGACGCTTCTCATGTCTAACCCCAAGTTCGCTCAGCAACTCGAACGCCTCGACGTTGAGCCCCCCATGAAGGTCAGCCCGGCCACAGGCAAGCTTGCGTATGCCTTCGCCAAGACCGACGAAGCCTTTAAGGAATTGGCCGAGCATCCCGACGTACGGGTGCAGGCACTCGTCGCTGCGCGCCTTGGCAACAAGACCACGCTCGAGGAGACCCGCACGGAGCGGTTCATCGGCATGGCTGGGCGCGGTGCGTTCCCTGTGCCCCTGCGCTACTACGGCGCCCACTCCGGGCGCTGGTCAGGCCAAGACTCGGTGAACCTCCAGAACCTTCCATCTCGCGGGCCGTATGCCAAGGCACTCAAGCGTGCTATCAAGGCGCCTCCGGGTCATGTCGTGATCGACTGCGACTCCGCACAGATCGAAGCCCGGTGCCTAGCATGGCTGGCGGGTCAGCATGACCTCGTGCAAGCTTTCCGGGACAAGCAGGACGTCTACAAAATCATGGCCAGCCACATCTACAACGTGGCCCCGGATCAGATCGATAAAACCCAGCGACAGGTAGGCAAGGTCGTGGTGCTCGGGGCAGGCTACGGCGTCGGCCACGGCAAGCTCAAGTTGTTCCTCAAGTCCATGGCCGGTGTCGAGGTGACTGAGGCTGAGGCCAAGCGCATCATCAACTCCTACCGCAATACCTACGACTGTATTCCCTATCTCTGGGACTCCGCCAACCGCGCTATTCAAGCTTTGGCCAGCGGTCAGGAGATGGTCATCGACGTGCCTGAGCTGGTACGCGTAGAACCCGGCAAGGGGCTCACCCTGCCTAGTGGCCTGCACATCCAGTATCCCGGCTTGCGCCGCGAATACAACGAAGACAACAAACCCGAGTGGCGCTACACCACCAAGGGTTTGCCCACCCGCGTATACGGGGGCCTCTGCGTGGAGAATTTTTGTCAGGCTATCGCCCGCTGCGTGGTGGCCGAGCAGATGCTGCGCATCCGCAAGCGCTACACCACCGTGCTCACGGTGCACGATTCCGTGGCCTGTATCGCACCTCAAGACGAGGCGGAAACCGCGATGGCGTACGTCGTCGAGTGCATGTCATGGAACCCGAAATGGGCGGTCGGTTTGCCTCTGTCGTGCGAGGCAGGAATGGGTGAATCATACGGTGATTGTTAGGGTAAACTGGGTTCCATACTAAGGAACCCACAATGGCACTCGCGCACTCATACTCATCCGTTAAAGATTTTGAGGGGTGCCCGCGTCGGTACCACGAAGTCCGCATTCTCAAGAAGTTCAAGTCACAAGACACCGAGGCCACGCTATACGGCACCGCTGTGCATAAAGCATTCGAAGACTACATCCGGGACGACACGCCGTTGCCCGCGCA
>RPOS01000292.1 GCA_003820635.1 Verrucomicrobiaceae bacterium
CACCAGCGAGCCTGTGCCGGTCTCATCAGTCATCGCTGCGAGCAGATTGGCGCTGCTGGGTGTGCCCAGCCATGTGGCAACGCCTGCGCCGAGCGAGGTAATACCGGTGCCGCCGTTGGCGACCGGCAACGTGCCAGAGACGTGCGTGGTCAGGCCGATCTTGCCCCATGCCGGGGCCACACCTACGCCGCCCGAGATCAGTGCGTTGCCTGTGGCTACATCGGCCAGTTTGGACAGCGCCGTGGTGGTGGAGGCGTAGAGCAGGTCGCCCACTGCATAACTTGATTGCCCAGTGCCCCCGCTGGTGGCGACCAAGGTAGCCGACAAACCCGCCGCTGTGCCGGTCGTGTTCTGGTTCAGCGTGGGAAAATCCGCTGCGACAGCAATCGACAGCACGCCTGTGGTCGTGGTGTTTTTGACGATGCCTGTGCCCAGTGCGCCGAGGAATTGCGCGCCGGATAGCCCAGTGTCAGTTGTGCCCTGAACGATAAACTTGTTGGCAAAGGCGACGTTAGCCGAGCCATCGACCGAGTTACCCGCGAGCGTGCGGGCCGTTGTCCATTTGGCCGCTGTGCCGGTGGTGTTCTGGTTGAAGGTGGGCCACGTAAACGTGCCGGTGCTGAAGTTGCCAGAGGTGGGCGTGCCGAGCAGCGGAGTCACTAGCGTCGGGCTGGTGGAGAACACCACTGAGCCGCTGCCCGTGCTGGTAGTGGTGCCCGTGCCGCCGGATAAAACTGGAAGCGCTGAGGCCAGCGTCAACGACGCCAAAGACGCCGTTGACCCTGATTGATACTTATCAGTATTGAGGTTGGTAAAGTTCGAATCGACTTCGGCGTAGGTAAGCGCCGAGCCCTTACCTGCCCGAGTGACGATTGTCGACATTAGCCCACCTGAATAATGGCTGACCCTGCGGTAGCTGCCGGGAAGTTAATGGTAAACGTGCCGCTCGTAGAAGTCTTGTCTGCGCCAAAATCCAACACAGCAATCGCTTTGTTTGTCTTGGTGCTGTTGTAGATCAACGCGCCACGCGCCGTAATGGAGGACGATGTCCAAGACGTATTGCTGAACGTACAGATACCGGTTGTGCCATCAAGAGAGATAGTCGCACCAGTAAGCGTATTGCCCCCCGCCGTATAGCCAGTACCTGAGCTGGAGACTTCATTTGATGTGGTGTATGCCGTTGTTGATGCGCCAAGAGTCGCCGCACTGGTATAGAGCGCGATTTTGATTACGTCAGTGTCCAAATCCTGCGCGCCACCAAGCATGTCAGTTTTGAAAGAGGACACCATCGTTTGTGTAATTGCCATATCAGCCTACCTTTTCGCGGAATTGCCCAGAACGATAAGCGTCCTGACGCAGCTTGCCATCGCCCAAATTCTTCAAAAGTCCGATAGCTTGGACATAGAGTGTCTGATAGAGCTGAACCATGTCCTGTTCGCCCTTCATAAACCGAATAGCCTCGATGAGCGCGCCATTTAACAATGCCGAGTCAAACTCATCCCCAAGCCACGTTGTACCTGCGGTCACAATAGATTCTGGGTAGTATCCGTAGTGAAGCTCAGCGGTATAAGACGCATCAGGTGTCGGGCCAAGGATAAACGCGCTGTTATCAAAATAGGCGTAATGCTTTGGGAATCCCGTTGCGGTTGGCGTGGGATATGCCTCTCGCATGAAATTCACGTCTTTGTTCAACAAGAAGTGATACGCCCCATCCCAATCAATCGCCGCCAACGAGTAGGCGTACAGAAAATCCGTAGGGACTGACAAATACTTGTTGTTGATGGACATGGTGCCCGTCACGTTCTTACGCAGCGCAGGGATTTGAACAGAGTTATAAATCTTCTGTTCGGCCTGCTCTGTGAACATGGCGAGCTGATCCGCTGTGAACGTATTCTCACAGATGTCTTGGATGTTCGTACACAGCGTCGCGTAATCCATGTTTACCTCAAGCCATAGGACCGCGAGCAGTTACGCCTTTAGTCGCAGCGCCATTGCCCCGAGTCTTGATGCCAGACGTTTTGGCTTCAGTATTAGCCGTCAACGATACGCCGTCCATAGGAGTCCAATTTTTCTTGAACTCTGTTTTAACCAGCTTGCCCGCTGGCTCCATCTTTACTTTTTTGCCTTGCATGGTATGTGGCTCCGCATAGGTTGAGGCTGGCCCAACTTCTTTTCCCATCAGCTTATGGCTGTATTGGGGCATATCAAGCACCTTTTTTGTAGGTGAAAGCCGACTTCTTCTGGTTTGCGACTTTGGCCAGCCCACGTCCGAGCTGCTTCATTTGCAGATTTGTTTTGCCGCCTTTGGCAAAACCTTTAGCGCCGTGCATTTTCTTTTCGTGCGCTTTGACTTCGGTCTTGGCGACTTGCTTCATTGCAGACTTATCCATGTTTAACCTCTCACGTTATCGTTACAGTGCCGATAATTCCTATGGCAACCAAATCATTCGGGGTTTCATTTGCTGTGAAATCTCGGGCACCCCCGACCGGATTCCAGCCCCACTGAATATCCCTCGACCCCGTAGCAACAGACGTTGCGATCAATGACAAATCAGGTCTAGGACGACGCAAAGCTTGAGGATCATCTACAGGATACATGCCTTGCATGTTCTGCGGGTGGTCAGGACTCCAGCACGCCGTGCATGCCAACATGTTCGTCTTTTTAGTCCGAACAATCAGCTCTTTTAGCTTCGGCAAGGGGTACCGGAACGCGCAGATGTCACAGAACCCGAACGCCCGTTTGCCTGCTGCAAACCGGTTGCCCATGATTACCTCGACCTGAACATTCGTGGCACAAATCGAACCGAGGCTTTTTCCCGGTCTTCGCCTGCGGCAAGATCAAACTGTTCGTCGTATGTTGCCTTAAGCATTTGGATTCGGTCAGCCAGCGCGGGCTCTTTCATGGCAATGTAGTACGCCAGTCCTGCGACCAAACAGGGTAGAAAACGGAACTGAATGTCAGACGTTTCCACGCCATTGCCGGCATCTTGAATACGCCGCATACGCCAGTACACTAGCGTGTAGGTTTGCGTGGCATCAGGCACAGGCCAGACTGTGACTTGGGGTGCATCCCGCAACCGCTGAACATAGAGCTGAATCGGACGCCCAGTGTTGTTCTTGTTGGGGATAGTTGCGTAGGTTGAGATGCTGATACGCGAGATTGCCAGATCAGCTTGCGTCGTGCCGCTGCCGGTGCGAATGACATGATCGAGAAGGTCGATAGTGTCTGCGGGAAGGGTATATGTGGCGGTGCCCGGTGTGAGCACCTGAACGTTCTGTTCAAACGTCCACATGTTAAGTCCACGGTTCTGCCACTCAATCGTAAGCAGGTTCATGGAGCGCCGCGCTGTGCGCAGGTCATAACCCGAACGCATTTCACGACCGGCACGCTCCCACGCCTCTTCCGCGATCTCTGCGAAGTCCATATTAAACGCGGTTGTGCCGGATGTGGTCATGCTTACCTCTTTGCCGTTTTAGCCGAAGCCTTGAATGCCGCCGCTGTCGGTGCGCCGGGAGCCCCCGGCTTACGCATCTTCTCGCCGGAACCTTTGGCGATTCGCTGCCGTTTGGCGTTGATGTTCTCGTACAGCCCGCCTTCGGCGTACACATCCACGTCCTGCGGGCGGTCTTTACGCTTGACCACCCGCTTCGGTTTGGGTTGTTTGGCAGGGTTAATTGCCCCCATTCCGCGACTAGGACGCATTAGCAAACCCTACCCTTGGTCTTGCCCTTGCTAGCAATGCCATCAGCTCGCTTGGAAGCGGAACCCACAGAGCCGCCTTTGGCATAGGCTTTAGATTTCGCCGCCCGCATAGGCCGTTTAGCCGGAGCGCCTTCATCAGGCGACGGAGGCATACCCATCTCTGCGGTGTAAACGTCCGGCATCGGACGACGTACGGGCTTTTTCGTTTCAGGCTTTTTAGCAGGAGCGCCTTCGTCCGGGGACGGGGGCATACCCATATCTGCGGTGTAAACGTCACGAGCCATGATTGATCCTTATTTGCACTTACCGCCAGCGGCCATCTTAATGACTTTGCCCTTGGTCTTACCCTTGGACTCAATGCCACCACCCTTGGCGTAGCACGCGCCGCCGCTCTTCATGCCTTTGGCTTCGGCCTTTTCGTGCTTGACCATCGCTTTAGGAGCGCCTTTAGCCTTCATGAACGCCATTTCTTTCTTAACCATCGCTTTAGATTCTTTAGCCATGTCGCCACCCTCTTTGAATTGACGGCCTTTGTCAGCCGCAGAGAAATCTTTACCTACTGATACAGGAACGCCGACCTTCTTGGCAAACTTGGGGCTATGCGCGACAGCGCGCATGAAGTCCGCCTGCTTCTTGGAACTACTCGGCATCGCCGCTTCCCTTTTTGCCAAACCAGCCTTGAACAGTATCCGTCTCGTAGATGCGAATTACTGTCCACACGATTGTGAATACCGCTGCGATGGAAGGCAACATGTCTGCCAGTGTCCCAACGACCGTAACGATTGATAAGGCATCCACGGCATGCTTTACAGTCTCGCTTGTAGCTTCGCTCATTTACAGCCCCACCGTTTAAGACTAGCAGCCTTGCGTGTTGGCCGCCCTTTCTCATCTTTCATCGGGCCGGGCATCCCGCTCATGCGAGCGCAAAATGACTTCTTACGCCCTGCATCAGCTTTGGTCTTGGGGCTAGGCGCAGGCGCTTTCAGATTTGACCCTGTAGCCGCGTTGTACCGCGCACGCCCCTTGGCAGTAAGGCCCGCTCCCTGAGATACCGGGAGCTTTTCTCCTCGCCCTACCGCCAATGACACAGCCTTCTTAGCCATAAAACACCGTTACTTTTGCGGCGGTTGGCAACGTCACATAAATACCCGTTTCTGCCAAAATGCCTTCGCCCGGAATTAAATTGGCAAAGGGATTGTTGGTGTTGGCCGGTATGTTGAAACGCAGTAGTTCCGCTCCGCCATTGCCATCGGTAAAAATAATATCGCCAGCCGTTCCGCCTGAAAGACATTGATAGCCTTTTAGCCGAGTTCGGCCCGACACCATTGATCCGGTAGCTTCCACGTGCGCGGATTTTACGTCAGTCTGCATCCCCATGATGCGCTCCTAATTAAGCGCTAACAGGGTTAGCAGTGCCGTTAGGCGCACGCTGCGCGTAGTTCACGGTGACAATGAAACGACCCGAGCCCAGTGTAGCTGTGCCGGTGACGTTCCGAATCCACACGGTTGTATCGGCGGTGGTGGAGGTCTGCCATGCCAGCTGAGTAGCGGCTGTCGTGGTGCCTGTGAAACGACCGCCAGCGGTTGTGGCTACAGCAGCGGAGAGTTGTGCGCCACCGGAAGCATTGCCCACCGAAACCGTAGTTGTGCCTGTGGTCGAAGCAACCACTTGGTCAATCACGATGTTGATGATTTGCGCGCCTTGCGGCAGGATGATGCCCGAGTTGATGTCGAGCGTGCCGGTAGTAGTACCCGTCAGATCGCCAGAATCATAAGCTTGGGTAAGCACAACCAAGCCAGTGTTGCGGCCAGCGCCTTCGCGCACAGTGCCCGAGCGTACGGGACCGGAGAAAGTAGAAAAGCTCATATTGTCCTCACATGCGAGTTCGGTATGGGCGTTTGCATGTCATCGTCCGGGGACGTCGCGCATACCGGGGTAAGCCCCGGAATACATACGTTTTAGCACGTAGGTAGTGGGGGGTCAAGGGCGTTTGGAAACGCCAACGCTGCGGAGTCATCCGGCAACAAGTTTGACTTGCGCAAGTTCTCTGCGCGAGTAATAACTCGCAGGTTCCACGGCACATGCAGCCCGCACACGGTGTCTGATCGCAAGGGGTAGATATGGTCAACTACGTACGCTTCCCCAGTCGTTTTGGTCATTGTGATAGCAATCTGATACAGCGCTCGCATTTCAGATTTTTGTTTGCGCGTGATCCACGGTGGAGTGGCTTGCCTGTGCTTGCGACGCCGCGCTTTAGTGTCTGCCCGAACCCAAACAAGATTTCGTTCTTTCCATGCTGTTTGATAGGCCCGTTTTTGATCTTTGGTTTGCAATTTTGCGCGGGCGATTACTTGCTCGCGATTTGCCAAATACCAATCATGTTTTTGCTCTTTTACTACGTCATTGCGGTTGTAGGCAGCAAAGTAATCTGCCCGAGTTACTGCCCCACGTTTCCACTCGTCTCGTAAACATTCAACACAGGCGCCTTTGGTTTTGCGGGGCGCGATGTGCCCGTGCTTGCACGGCTCGCCAGTAAAGTAGTACTTGGCCCCAGTTGCTTTCGCTTCAGCGCGAGTTTTTGGCAGGTCTTTTGTGTCCATATTCGCTCCTTTAGATTTAGTTACAGGTAATCCTAATTAACTGTACCAAAGTCTTTGTGAGAAAACAAGCTGGACAACAAAAAAGGGGCCGAAGCCCCTTTTTTGCTACAAATCAACTACTTATCAGCTCGCGCCGGGCGAACCAAACACACCCAGAGGATCGCTGACCCCAAAGGAATAGCGTTCGCGGGCCTTGTAACGGGTGTTGCCCGTTTCGAAGTCTCCATCCATTCCGGTCTGCATCGGAGTACGGACGAAATGCTTCATGCCGTTAGGCACGTCGGTCAGCAGGAACCAGCCGTTGATGTCGGTCAAGAAGTGATTGACCGCGTAACCTTCGGGGATCGAGCCGTTGTTCTTCAGCGCGTTGATGTCGTTGTCAGTGGTGCCGACACGCAGCTCTGTTTCGAGCAGGCGAGTTGCAACGAACATCAGTGCGGGCGGAACAACCAACTTACGGGGCTTGGCAGCGATCAGCAGGCCACGCTCGTCTGTCCAAGCAGCGATCTGAATGACAGCGGCTTCAAGCGAAGTCTCATTCAAGTCAGCGCCAGTAGACGGGCGGTTGCTGTTTGTTGCGCCATTGACCAGCGGGTGGTCTGTAGCGAACAGAGTCTTGCCGTCGCCGTAGGTCGGGCCACCAGCAAAGCCGTTGTTCAGAATCGAAGCGGCTTTGACTTGCTTGGTGTAGGCCATACCACGGGCCAGCGCCTTGGTATAACGAGCAGACAGGCTGTCGTACAAGTTATCTTCAATCGCTTCTTCAGTGATCGAGAAACCAAGGGCGATGGTTTCGTGTGTGTAGCGCGCCGTCCAAGCTTCTTGGGCGTTGTCGTACACAATTGCGGAACCTTCGTTTTTGACCGGCGCTTGACCGAAACCAGACAGCTTGGTTTCTTCTTCAAACGAACGCTCGGAAGTCTCGATTTCGTAGATTTCCTTGTGCTCTTCGCCGTAGCGCTTGTACTCCAGACCGAACAACGCATTCAGGCCCGGGAGAAGTTCTTTGAGTAGCTGTGAACGTGAAATAGCCATGCTTCAGTCTCCTTAGACGCCGAGCGAGTTGTAGTAAGAGTGCACGCCCTGATTGAACTTGACCACAAACTCGGGGTACAAATCAGATTCAGTGCCGCGCACAACATCAACAACGCGCATTGCGGTAGCAGCAGTAGTCACCAGACCGGCACCGTTGGAGCCGACAATCAGGTTGACGCCGGAATTGCCTGTACGGGTGTTGCCCGCAGTGACAAAACCAAGGGCGGCATTCTTGCCGATAGCGCCAGACCAGCCGGAGCCGTTTGTGCCGCTGTTGAATGTGCCCAGAGCGGCTGTGCCTTGAATCTGGAACAGTGCATCAGGATCATCAACCACGCGAACAAAAATGTCAGTGTAGCCAGCAGTGACCGCGTTGGCGGGCAGGTACTGGGCAAACTGTTGCTGGTTCAGATTGGGGGTAACGTAGCGAACGCCAACGCACACACCAACGATACCGGCAGTTGCGTCAGCAGACGTAGCCGGAATCTTGATACCAACTGGAGTTGTAGTGATGGAAGCCGGTTCGCCAGTGCTAGCAAGAGCGATCACATCGCCAGCGAAGATCGCGGCGGCTGTGTTAACCGAGAATTTGTATTCGCGGAATTGACCCGCGAAGACCTGACCGCCGACCAACTGGATCGGACGCAGGCCATAAGGAGAAAGCGTAGACGCCATGTGTAGCTCCTATTAGGTTCCGTTACCGAAAGTGACCTTGGATTTTTTCTCTGCGAACAGAGGCATCCGAGGATCATTCTCGCGCATAAAAGTGTTATCAACTGCGTGCATCTGATTTTCCGCTTGCGTGCGATAGTACGCATCACGGTCTTCAGCCATCTCAGTGGGGATTTTGCAGAGCATCAAACCACCAATCACGATATTGTCGCGGTGCTTATCATTTTCGATAGCAGCCAGCTGAATCTCGGGGTGAGCCGACGCCTTAACCGGTTCCCAACCTTCACGAAGTTTTGCGGAAACATTCATGGGATCAGCTTGGTTCATCGTGGACATACGTACCCAGCGAAATACATAGCCCTGTTCAGGGGTAGGATCAGGCAGCAAGGAAGCGGGTGCCCAGCGGCGCTTACGAATTGCCGCATCACGTGAAGTTCTGTTCTCAGCCATTTTGTTTCCTCATGTCTTCAGCAACCTGTCGAGCGTACTGCTCCAAAGTTAGACCAAGCCGTTTGGCAATAGCCTGTTGCGATGTTGTCAGTACGATTTTTCGGGGTGCGGCAGTGCGGGTCGCAGGAGCCACTACCGGTTTACGGCGTGGTTTCTCGTCTGGTTCAGATTCCTCGAACTGATCGGGGAACACTTGGCGCATACGACGGTTGATAGCGTCGTAGTATTCGTCGGATTGAAGGTCGACACCTTGCTTGTACAGCTTGTTGTGCAGCCCCAACGCAAAACTCGTCATCTCATCGTCAGACCCGAACCACGGATTATCTTGTGCCCATGCAGCGACTCGGGAATCTAACGGAGCTTGCGGCTGTGCCGGAGCGTTATTTTTAATTTCTACAGGAGATTCTTCCTCTTGTAAAGTCGGCAGCCTAAAGTTAGCCACTCGATCCGCTTTCAGCTTGGCGGATGTCATGTTTTCTTGGGCTGTTGTTACCTTATCTGGGTCGCCTTCTTCGTAGGCCGCACGAAACTGAGCCTTGGCTTGGGCCAATTCAACATCAGCGGAGCGTTTAGCTTGTTCGAGGAGTGCTTCCTGATTCTGATTAACGGTACTTTTGAGCTTTTTATTCTCTTCAATGATCGACTGCGCCAGCTTCAGTGCTTCCTCGCGCTCACGCAAGGCGGATTCTTTCGCCCGACGCTCGTCGTGATAGCCCCGCGTGAAGTGCTGAATACGCTTCTTGACCTTGTCCGAATAGCCTTCCAGCTCATCCTCAGTCACGTCTGTCGGCGGCTCAGCAGGCTTGCGCCCGCGATCTTTCGCCGGCGTATCGTCGACTACCTCAACTTCGAACTCATTGTCGTCGGCTTCAGCGGCGGGGGCTTTAGCCTTGGCCTCTTCCTTGTCGGGATCGGGAAACTCAAATTCAAACTTTTCCATATACCCTCCTTAAGGGCGGCTAATGCCACGGGGATCAGCAACAACAGCCTCGATGCTGTCGTCAGACATGAGGCGATACTCCACCCCTCGGAAGGTAAACCGCGTGCCGCTGTTGCTGCGGAACATCACGTACTCACCGGCGGAACACCACGGCCCATGCGGGAACCGCTCAGGGTCTTTGTATGCCTGCGAGCCCATGTCCAGCACCAGCCCGATGGTCGACAGCACCTTCTCGTAGTGCACAGTCTTGGCATCTTTAACAATGCCCGATTCATACGTCTCGTCGACCACAGGCAGGGCGATCAGCAGCATGTAACCGACGGGTTTCGGCAGTTGCTTCTCGATCTCTTCTTCAGTGAATACGGGCTCAGTCATCATCTCGTTCCAAGTAGTTCTGCTCAAGGTCTGTAATCGCTGCTACTGCGTGGGTCAGCCCTCGGACGACCCCACACAGCTCTTTATACGTTGCGTAATCCCCCGCCTTGCCTTCAGCGAGGTGATTACTTATCCGCACACTCTCCCCCTCCAGATTGCTCCGGAGGGCTTCAAACACTGTCTTCGCCAATTATTTCTCCTTGGGTTTTCGTTGCTGCTGCACTACGGTCTTCATCAGGTCCATCTTCAAACGATCTGCATTCTGCTTGTCTTGTGCTTGGAGCTGCGCGCCACTCTTCTGCGCGTCGAGCAACAGGCGCTGTTCCTCAAGAGACAGGCGACGGTCAGCCTGCTTGGCATCGAGCGCATCCTTCTGGGCCTTACGCTGGATGTCTTGCTGCTTGACCTGCAACTCCTGCTGCTGAATCTGCAACAGCGGGTCCTGAGCTTGCTGCTGAGCCTGCTGCTGGGCGGCCTGACTCTGGTGCATCTGCACCAGCTGCTTGGACGCATCGGCCACGAGGCGCGACAACTGCACCTCAAACTCCTCCGGCAGGGGCTTGTCCGGGGGCGGCAGAGGCACGCCAAGCTGTTCCTCGATCTGCTTGCGATAGCTGTACCCCAAGTGCTCGGCAACGTGCGCCATTAGAGCGGCCTGCATCTGCTGAGCCATCGGATTCTGGCCGAGTGTTGCGGCAATCATCGGGTCTTGCAGAAACGTCATGTGCGCGGAGATATGCGCATCGTGATCTTGGTAGATAAACGCTTTGACCGGCTTGCCGATCATCACTGCCATGTTCTCGGAAATCGGATCGCGTGGCGTCTGGTCCTCGGGCATCGGCAGAATCTTGTCGGCGTTCTTTACGCCCAACACCTCGATCATCTGTCTGTGCAGGTACGGCAGGTCATAAATCTGAGGCGCAGCCTGCGCCATCTGCATAATCGCTTGATACTGCACAACCCGCTGGGCCATTGTCGAGCTGTTCGGGTCGCTGACCGGGATCACCTCAGTCGTCGCGTAGTCCTCGCGCCGTGCCTTACGGTTAGCGTGGCTGGGCTTGTAGTCATACTGGCTGGGCGCATACTCAGCGATGAGTGCCTTCAGCAGCTTGAACTCCTGCTTCATGGCGTAGTGCACACGCGCCTGCACCGCAGCCATCGGCTTGAGAGTGCGCTCCAGAATAGCCAGCGTGGTGCCCACGGGCGCGTTCGCGCTCATATCGCTAACATTAAGATCGCTGATAGCCCCTAAACGTCGGCCTTCTTCTGTGATCTGGTTCAGCAGGGCGAGCAGAACTTGAGACGGCTCCTTGTACGGCAGCGGCATGATGTTGTCGCGGATGGCCCCCGAGGGGATGTCCACGTCCCGGAATTCTCCGGGTGCGATGGGCGTGTCGTCGCCCTTGATACGCATGCCACGGGCCTTGAGGCCACCCGGCAAGTTATTCAGCGTGCCCGCGTCCACCAGCTGACGGATGAGTGAGGTGCCTGCGCGTGCGTAGCCGCCGATGATGTGGATCAGCCCAAGGCCATAAAACCCAAACCCAATAATGTACGGGTAGTGTACGAAGTGCTGGCGCTTGAGCGGTGTCGGTGTGGGCCGTTGTGTCGCAGTCCCCGTGGGGTGTGCTGGCGACGGCAGGTGCGGCTCCCAGTTACGACGGATAGAGAGAATAGTCTGTGACCCACGGTCGAGCGTTACAACGTACGGGGACGGCAAGGGTGAGAGATTGTCTTCGTCTTCTGCTGCGTCGAACCCGGGAATGACGAGGTCTGCGTGGCACTCAAACAGCGAATACCGATTGTCATCAGTGATCGTAAAGCCCGAGTCCTCAGCCTTCTTCTTCTCGAGGTCGGTGTGATACGACCGCGCTTCGCCCAAGTCCACGTCCCGATAAAACTCGGATGCCTGCAACTTCTGCATCTCCAGCTTGGTTTTGCGCAGGATGTGCGTCACACGCTCAGCGGTGTTTAGATCGGTGGCACCCCACGGCACAATAATGTCTTCAGCCGGCACGGTGATGCTAACTTGCCGGTCAAGGTTAGGGTCAAAGTAGACCTTCTTGAACACGCTACCCGCCAGCGCCAGATTAAACAGAGCCCGCTCGTGCTCCGTCCGATACTCGCTCATCACTTCCGTGATCTGGTAGTTCATGTCGTCCCGCACACGCTCCGCCGCTTTCTCTTTCTCCGGCGTGGATTCTCCGAGGATCAGCGTCTTCACGGGGCCAGCGGCAGGGAATGTCTCCTGCATAGTCTCAGCTTGGAACCGAATGGCAGCTTCCGACAAGACGGCACTGTACACACCACAGGCGTCTTCCCAAGGCTCCATCCGCTCTTCATACTTCAAGCCCAGCACTTCCATACCTTTGACATACGTCTCAACCCAGTCTTTTCTGGATTGAATGTCGGTCTCGACTTCGTCGATCAGGTCTGAGGCCAGTGTGGCAAGGACGGACTCATCGAGGTAGTCAGCCAAGTTGGCATCAAATGAAATGTCTTCGTCGGTGTCGGTAGGAGAAGTGGATTCGCCAAGCGTAATCTCAATCGACCCATCGTCGAGCTGGGTCTGTGTCGAGGGAGAGTCGTCGAGGTCGAGGTCGAGCTCAAGCTGGAACGGCTCGTTGTCGAGCAGCGGGTTGGCGGAGGTCAGCGCCTTATCAACGTTTGTTGCCATTGGGTCGGTCCTTAATTGGGTCAGTAGTAGCCGCCTTTGCGGCGGAAAAAGACTGGTTCATTGTCCTCGTTATCAGTCCGCAAGGACAGCAACCCGCCCTTACGCACACGTGCTAAGGCCAAGGTACAGGCGTCGACCGCGTCGTCATGCTCGGCGGCGGGGAACGATACAATCTCTTCTACGGTGGCTTGCGCCCAGTGAGTCTCCGGGAACCATACATGGCCGCTGGCAAACATGTCTGCCACGGCGTTGAGCCGTGCGATCTTGTCTTGGCCCTTGCCCGGGCTGTAGTCCTGCACAAAGATACCGCTGCGACGCATCTCGTCGATCAGCGGCTGGCCGCTGGCCTTGGCTTCGACAATCACGGAGTCTGGCTCCCACTCTTGGTACTGGTCGAGGGCCATTTGCTTGAGCTCAGGGAACTCCCACTTGCCTTTCACTTGGTTCAGCAAGATGACATTAGTGGAATTGTCTTCCTCATGGAAGAAAACGCCCCAAGTCTGGCACACGCTATAGTCCGACCGGGTCTTGGTAGTGAGCGCCGTGTCGTATGCCTGCACAATAAAGTCGACTTTAGGCGGGTCTTCGTGCGGCCACCACTTGATCCACTCCCGCTTGATGATGGCAGACTCCGAAGCCGTCGGATTCTGCATGTACTGCGCATTCCACTGCCACAGAATGTGCGACATCGACGCTTTTGTGCGCAGCAACGACTCAAGCGACCACTGTTCCGGCCAAAGTGACTTCGGCGGGTTGTCCGGGTCGGTCGATTCCTCATTGAGAATGGCAGGAAACTCAAAAATCTCGTACTGGTCGCCGTCCGGGTTAGTCGCGGAATCCTTAATCAAGCGTCCAATGAGGTCTCGCTGGTGCCAGCGGGTATGTAATATACATATCTTGCCGCCCGGCATGAGTCGCGTGCGTAAACCGGCAGAAAACCACTCGTATAGCGCGTCTAAAGAGTCGAAATTACCCGCTTTAATGTCCTGTTCCGACAGCGGATCGTCGGCAACGATCAGATCGGCACCTCGCCCTGCCAGCGCACCCCCCGTACCAATGGCAAAATACTCACCGCCTTGGCTGGTATTCCACTTACCGGCAGCTTTCGCGTCGGATGCAATAGTCGTATCGGGGAAAATCCTCCGATACTCGGCAGTCTGCATCAAATTCCGCACTTTACGGGCCATATCCACCGCCAATTCGGCAGTGTGTGAGGCAACAATGACCTTGTGCGTGGGGTTCTTACCCAAATACCATGCCGGGTAATAGATGGAGATCATCTGGCTCTTGCCCATACGCGGGGCCATGCTGACAGCAATCCGATCCTTATACCCCTGCTCGACTTCTGTCAGCAACGCACCGAGCCGCTTGAGGTGCGTGCCAAACTTA
Organism: Verrucomicrobiaceae bacterium; assembly: GCA_003820635.1. Next base: position 13,843 of record RPOS01000292.1, read on the forward strand.
TAGGTGGCATCGAGGGCTGCAATAAACGCAAGGAAGTCGTTCTGGCAGATGGATACGCGCTTGCGCGACTCCAGCTCGTCCAGCAACGCCAGCAGGTCAGCTTTCTCCGCGTCCGGCATGTGCTGGAGGTTCATTGTGCGGGGGTGGCAAACACGTCGTCAATAGTCTCATTGCGATGAGTCGGAGACGATGGCATCGTCATGTGCTCGCCTTCAATTACCTTGGACAGGCGCTCGCGCAACATCTGCTCCAGCTCTTCGGTTGGGCGATGGCGTAGCGTGATCTCGGCTTTTTCCGTGAACAACCCAACGTCGCTGATCTTGCCCAGCAACTCAAGGGCCTTAATCCGAATGCGTGGGTCGGAGTGGGCACTCTCCAGCAACAACTTGTTTGTGATGTACGTACGTAGCTGGACGGCAGACTCTACGACTTTGGTATCGTATTCTGAAAGGATTGCCTTCAGGTGCACCACCGTCCCCGGGCTTGAGAGGTCAAGGTCTGTGGCGTTCTGCGTACCCATAAACACAGACCGCGCTGTGGTCATGTCTTCGTCCGACACCAGCACATTAGTCTCTAGTTCTGCCAGTGCTGCAAAGGCAGTATCGACGCGAGCTTGCAAGGTCTCAAACGTCGGCTGGTAATCGGAAAATTCAATGTCAGTATCTACGACTGGCGTATACATAGGCAACCCGCACTAGGGTGAGGCTCGAATATAGCACGGTTCTACGTAAGCGCAAGCCCGTATGGGTTAACTGAGTTAAGTTAGGCTTAGTCGTGGGCGAAATATATTTTTATGAAGGAGCTTAAGTTTACTTAAGGGGGCGTTATCTGAGTTAACTTAGCTTTTTCGGACACGCCCTATATTTTTCTGAGTTAACTTAGGCTCGTTACTAAGTAAACTTAAGCGGCGTAGTGGGCGCGATATATTTTTCTGAGTTAACTTAGGTAGGGTCGTGGGCTTTGAGTTTGCGAAACTCAGCACAAGCACAAGGGAGGAGTCACATCAGCCGGCGCGGGGGGTAGGGGTCGGGTGGGGTCGCGCCCTGGCCGTTCGTGCGCGCTGATCGGTCTAACGATTAGAATTGACATTCTGACTAGTAAAAGATATTATGTAGTCTGTTGTAAGGTTTAACGGTGCACCTTACAGCTCTTCACCTAAGCGCCCAGATATGACAGAGGAAACTATCATGGATATTATTAAGACAATGCCTGCCGATACTCTGGCAACCTATCGCGCCCAATTTGAGAATGTGGGCACTGCCACTGCGACCGCAATAGCGCGAGCAGATGTTGAGCGCGCTAAGATTATCAACGATCTTATGGATATTGCCCGCACTACTGGGGTTTCCCCGAAGGTCGCGACCGAAGATATTATGCGCGAGGTAGTGAAACCCTGCGCACGTACCAAGCCCGAGCAAGAAGAATTCAAGTTGCTAGAAAAAGCGGGGTCCATGCCGGCGACCCTTGCCGGGAAGCTCGGGTACAACATGGGGTTAGCCTACGGGCATAGCCTCGAGCTCGCATTTGCAAAGGGAATACCCTTTACCCCCTCGTTGTACCACAATCACAAGAAAGAGCTCGCGGCCAAAAAACAGGCAGATCATGCGGAAAAGGTCGCGCAAGCGGAACAAGTGGCATCGGACAAGGCCGCGGAGGCGAAAGCCCTCGCAAGCAAGGCCGCAAAGGCGAAGGCAAGCGATGAAGTAAAGCTTGCCGCAGCACAAGCGAAGCTTGACGCGGAAAAGGCGCAGCAAGCCGTGCGCAAAGCGATTGATGCCGCGCCTGTCTCGCAGAAAACCGGCGGCCGTAAAGCCGCGCCAAAGTCCGGCCCGATAAAGGTCCTCACGCGTCACGAGGTGGCGCTGCATGCCACGGCCTTGGTTGCCATGCTGGAATCGATTGGCGAGCTGTCTGTGGCGTCTGAGGTGCGCGAGATTCTGGCAGATAACAATCTGCTCAGCATGTAAAGCGCACTGCCCTGCCCGAAAGGGCAGGGATTCTAACGGTTAGAACTACGGGAAAATCATGCTTGAATTACTCGCGTTGCTTCTTGAATGCCGCACTAGTGGCACCTTGCCCCCCGAGCTCTCGCGCCGGGTTGATACGGTGGTCAAAGATACCCTCGCACAATGCGATGCCCTGCTAGGGTGGCAGGAAGAGCTTGAGAGGCTTGACGCGTGAGCGTAGGGCAGGAACTAGGCTGGCTCACGCTGGCGATCATGGCGGGCTTTGTGATTCTGGCATGGCTCTTTGAATGGTAGGACAGGCCCGCTTCGGCGGGCTTTTTTGCGCCCATCGATTTTGCCCGCGTCAGCGGGCGTGTCGTGGGCGAAACGTCATAGTAGTTAGTAGCGAGCGAGGGGCAGGCGAGCGGGCGCGAGGGCGTCATAGTGGCTGGGGGCGGGCGAGTGAGTGTATAATAAGATAGTAGTAGATTTACAAATGGGTTAGGCGCCGTTATGATGCAACGGTCTAATCGTTAGACCTCAAAGGAGAAATCATGTTTTCACGAACTGTATGGCCATTTAAAAACATGCAAGTGGGCGAGAGCTGCACCATAGGCCCTGAACGCGCTGCGCGGGCTAAGACCTACTGCCACGTGTATGCGGCACAGGCAGGCAAGCGCATGACGTGGAAAACTGAGCGTGGGGGCAGTATCACCGTGACTAGGCTGCCAGATCGCGCCACAACCCAGATAACCCTGACCGCAGACGAAGCAAGAGTACTGAAGGAGCTCTTCCCGAGCGCGGCAAGGCTGCGAGAGTTCTGCCGAATTATGGCCGGCAAGGTGAAGGCAACAGAGCTGCCGAACGGGTATATTAAACTAGAGAAAAGAACAGAATGAGTGTAACGCGTGTAACGTTTTGAGGCACTCCTGTAACGTGAAAACGTTACAGGTTTTCTTATAGTGCAAGTGACTGATTTAACAGAGAGAGAGAGAGATAAATTAATTATTTGTTAGTAGTTGTAGCGCTGTTACGCTGTTTTTGGGGAGTGCGGCTGGGAAATTCCTTTTTCCCCCTTTCCTTGCTGGTTATAGAACATATCTTTCCGTGTTTTCGCTGAAAAGGGCTCCGGCAGCCACCCACCCTTTTTTGGCGTAACGTCACATCGATACCCCGTTGATTCTAAAGGCTTTTTAGACTAAGTGCGTAACCTATATTTTTTCAAGTCATTGATTTTAGGCAACAAAAAAGTGACGCTGTAACGTTTTTTTGGTTATAAAGTACTACGAGATTCTTTCATAACTATCTTCACCTTGTTCATAATACTTCCCACTTACCCCTATACTTGACAAACACGCCACCGTGTGATATACTTGTATCTTGCTTCGTACGTATTTATCCTAGTATTATCCCCTCCGGTCTAACGATTAGACCACCCTGTATAGGGTGCACAAAAGGACTCAAGATGACCCCCAACCTCAAGCTTGAACTGTTGCCGACTCTCGACGGTTTACCTTTACCCCTACAATATATAGAAGGCGTGCGTTATGTCATGCTGACAGGCCGCCTCTACCCGCTAGCGGAGTTTGTTGCCACTCTCCAGCACTACTCCAACCCCGAGGACATGCCCACCCTCTCGCTTGCCACCCTACCCACGGCCACGCGGGACCAAGATATTTACAAGCGCGTCACGTACGAGGGCCAGAGCATGGCGAAGGCTGGTGCCGTGCATGGCCTATCCCGCCAACGCGTTAAGCAGATCATTGACCACCTACGGGCCACCGCTGTAGCCCACCTACTTGACAAATAGGCTAGTATATGATATAATACATACTCAATACTGAGTTCTCGACCACAACCCAGCCGCCTATTGCTAGGCGGTCTAACAGTTAGACCCACCCTGCATAGGGTGACCACTACTAAGGACACATCATGACATTGCCCACTGCATACGACTTACTTGCCGCCCACTACGACAAACACAAATACAAGCGAGGTGCCTACGTAGGCTCCGCCCCGCTAGACGCTCACAAACGACGCAAGACAAACCAGCGCGTGACCGTCAGCCCTCTGTGTGCAGAGGTCGTGTGCCACAAAACCCCCATCCTTCGAGCCTATCCCGACGGTCGAGTGCAGCTCGACGCCAGCTCGTGGCGCACTAACGTCACCAAGGACACGCTCAACAGCGCCCTCGCACGTATCAAACTGCCGTCTCGAATCTATTCACACAAGCGGTTCGGACTCAGCCAGTGGCACCTGTACAGCCCCACCCACGGCCACTACGCCTTTTACGATGGGATGTATCTCAACCAACACGGCACACCCCGTCGATCCCTTCCGTTCAAGCGCAGGTGTATCGACACCACCCAATCCCGACCCTTCGCCGCTTCTGCACGGGAGTTCCGCTCAGTGTTCCCTGTGCTGCACGCTGGGGTGCCCGACACTAAAGACGCTGCCGCTGCCAACGATACGCAACAGCTCTATTACCAGCACAAGCTATATGACTCCCGAGCTGTTGCCCTTGCTATCACCACTCAGCCTGAGCTGTGGCCTGCCGTTGTTGCCGCGTACAGTCAACTATCTATTCACATCATGTGGCAACAGCGCAAGCTGCCAGCCAAGGACACCCTCAACCACATCCTCACTAAAGCCAAGGAGCACATGTACCACACGATAGAAACCCTCGTCACTCACATCCCTGCCTGAGTCTAACCGTTAGACCCAGTCAACTATCTATTCACATATCTATTCATCACCACTAAGGACACACCATGAAAGTCACACTGCAACAAGCTGCCACCCTCGTGCAGACCTGCGGACACACCAATACGTTCCTCCTGCGCGGTGCCCCGGGCATCGGCAAATCGAGCATCCTCACGTCCCTTGCACGTCACATGCCGGACTACCACCCTGCGTACATCGACTGCGCTAACCTAGACCTAGGCGACCTCGGGCTGCCTATCATTGACCGACCTGCCCACGCCATACCCACCACGACCTACGCCCCGAACGTACGGTTCGGTGCACACCAGCCACGCCCCGTGCTTATCATGCTCGACGAGCTGGGCAAGGCGTCCCGGCCGGTGCTTAACATGCTGTTGCCGGTCATCCTCGAGCGCAGGCTAGGCGACCATCCCCTGCCCCCGGGCTCTATAGTCTTTGCCACGACTAACCTCGACACTGACGGCGTGGGAGATAACATCCCGGCTCATGCGTACAACCGCATGACTGTGCTGCCTATTGCCAACCCCACGGCAGAGGAGTGGATCAACTGGGCCACATCCTCCCCTCACAACGCCATCGCAGCAGAGGTGCTGGCCTTCGCCCAAGAATATTCCCAAGTGTTCGAGTGTTATGCCGACGACCCCACGACCAAGAACCCGTACATATTCAACCCCCTCAACAACCAGACCCGTGCCTTCTGTAGCCCTCGGTCTCTCGCTCATGCCTCACACATCATCACGCATCGCCACACGCTAGGCGAAGCTACACTACCTGCCCTGATTGGCACCGTGGGTGAGTCTGCTGCCCGCGACATGGACGCCCTGCTGCGGCTGTCTGACAAGCTGCCGCCCACCGAGACTATTACCGAGCACCCGGACACTGCCCCACTGCCCCCGGACACGGCCAGTTACTTTATCTTGGCCTTCAGGCTGGCGATGGACACGACCCGCACGACTATCGCCCCTGTCATGACGTATATCAACCGATGGGAGTCGTTCGAGGCCCGGGCGCTGTACATCACCACCGTGGCGGGCAACCGTGACAAGGCCCCGATGGCCTGTGCCGACTCGCTGTTCCGGCGTGCAGCGTCGGATATGGGCAAGTACTTCTAACCGTTAGACCCACCCTGTATAGGGTGCACCAGCATGGAGACCACTATGACACAACACACACCCGGGCCGTGGCACGTCGGCGTTAAACAAGCTGAAAAGATCATTTACGACGCTAGCGGCTGGGCAGTGGCGAATGCCACGGTCTACCACGGCGAGAATGATGCAAAAGCAAACGCTCGCTTGATCGCCGCTGCGCCTGACTTGTTGGAGGCGCTGAAAACGCTGCAAAGCATGGCGTCTACGTTTCCAAACGAACTTCACAAAGATCATCCGGATGTAGTCGCAGCCCGTGCCGCCATTGCCCGAGCAACAGGAGATAACCAATGAACTTAATCGAAGAGGCCACGATAGGCCAGCACTACATCTGCCCCGTGGAGTACGGCGACGTGACCGGACTGACTGATCACGAGGAGGCCCAGCTCAACCAATGGCTAGCCCACTACCCCGGCGCCACGTTCGTATTCGGAGATGAGGATGAGTTCGCCCGGTGTGAGATCACCGGGCTAATGGGTAACTGTGTGAAGGTGAAGATATATGAAAGCGCATGAACGAATGCTCTACACGGCTTTTTTTGTAATGTTAGCTGCGCATGTGGGCCTTTTAGCCCTATGGATAACAAATGGGGCAAGCCTGCTCGTGATGTCACTAAACACTGCGCTTTCTGGCCTTGTTGGTTTCACCTGCGCTGTTGTTGTTGATTATTGGAAACGTAACCGGAGATCAATATGAAACCCAAGTGTGACTGCCTTAATTTCTGCGGTGACGACCCGCACATCGACAAGGGGCTGGTGCGACCGTGCCCGACCTTCCAGCAGGAGACGGCTAGGAAGCGATTGCACGACGCAGCACCTGACCTGCTCGCCTCGTGCAAGGAGTTGATTAACTGTGCTGACCATAACCGGGACATGGCCGAGATACGTAGGGCGCGTGCAGTAATACGTCAAGTGGAGGGGAAATGAAAGCACATGAGCTGCTGATGTTCGCCGCTAACACTATCAAGGGCGAGTACCCGGAGGAGCAGTGGCCGGACTACCACGTGCCCGAGATGGAGCGCGCTGCCGCCGTCCTGCCTCAGCTGACCGACAACATCGAGAAGCTACTCAAACTGAACGCCGAGCGGGAGGAAACAGTGCGGAAGATGATACGCCTGACTCTGGCCTGTATGCCCGGATCGAAAGAGTACGTACGTCTTAATCTCAGCTCCGATTCTTACCAGAAGAAGCAGCATACAGAACGACGCAAGAAGTTAATCCAATCCCTTGAGGAGTATGCAAATGAAGGCAAGTGAACTGACAGGTATGGCGCTCAACCTAGCGGTTGATCTTGCCGAAGGGTGGCAGCTAGTCACCGCCACAGACAACGCAGGTAGCTACCCATACCTGATGAAAGGAGACAAATATAAAGACCCTAAAAAGTCACGGTATGCGTCCAGTTGGATGCACGCAGGGCCGATCATCGAGCGGGAGAAAATTTCAGTGGCTTATGAGCCTTCATTGCTTTACGACGATTCATGTCGCTGGAAAGCACTCTTCCCAATGAGTGACAGAGAGCATGAGTACGGCCCAACCCCCCTCATTGCAGCCATGCGTTGCTACGTCGCCTCAAAACTGGGCGACGAGGTAGACGTGCCGTTCTAACCGCTAGACCACCCTGTATGGGGTGCCAATTATTACCAAGGACACAATCGTGAAACTACGTAAACCCGGTGGGCAACCACCGTTTCGGGCGGACTATGGGATATACATCAAAGAGCTGCTTTCTACCATTCCGGCCACGTTTGCAGTAACTAGCAAGCGACATGCTGCCAGTGTGCGGTTTTTGTACAAGCTGGCGGAGTACCTAATGAGTGAAGAATACGCAGCTAAATCAGCCAAAGCTCTGGCCAAGAAAAACGGAGATCACCATGCTACGACTTGAGACAACATCAAACGGACGCACGATTGTGCGGTTACACAAGGACTGGAACCCGACACGGATAGGCCGAGCCTATACGCCACGGCCACAGATGTATGACCACCAGCGTGACCTGACACGCTTACAGACAGCACTACTTAAGGAGGCCAAGCAATGAGTGACTATCTAAATGTTGACGAGCTACGGGACAGAGTGTCCGAGCTAGAGGATGAGCGCGATCAGTTCCTCGATGAGACGTGCGAGGAGGCTGGCATCGACGAAGACCACGACGACTACAACAACCTGCGCGAAGAGACTGCCGAGGTATGGGAGAAACAACAGCCCGAGGGTCAGGAGTACGCCAAGCTAATCGACATTATCGAAGAGGTAGGTAGTGCCGACTTTCTCATTCATGAGAGTCATTTCAGCGACCATGTGCGGGAGATGCTGGAGGACGGAGGCGACGTGCCCAAGAAGTTGGCGTGGTACATCGAGATCGACTGGGAAGCTACCGCAGAGAACATCAGATCAGACTATTCCACCATTGAGATTGACGGACAGACTTATTACTACAGGGACTAATCATGAACAACGTAGAAAAAACCGCATTGGATCGTGCTGTGCTGCTGCTCAACTCCATCAAGGCAAAGTACAAGATCATCTCCCCAGACGGCACGGAGTACGGCGAGCTTGTGCTGGCCCCCGTCAAAACAAAACGTGTCTCGGCGCATCCGATTGGGGAGATGAGTAACTACTACCGACCAATGGTGATAGATATGCAGCCGGGCGATATGCGCATTGTGCCTGCGGGTAAATATGAGCTCGAAGGACTGCGCGGCACCATGTCTGGGTGGTTCACTGCACGTTGGGGTAAAGGCGCCGTTATCACCTCAGTCAACAAGCTCAATAACACTATTGAGGTGCTTCGCGTGGTCTAACCATTAGACCTGCTTCGCATCACGCTAACTACCAAGGAAACCACTAAGGAACAACCATGCAAGTTCAAGACCGTATCAACAAGGCGAAGATCGCCATCATGAGACACCCACGCTTCTGCCGGTACGCCGGCATCATGGCATGTGGCAAGCTCACTATCACGGACACCATACCCACCGCTGCGACTGACGGGTGGAATGTCATGGTCAACCCCGAGTTCGTCTCCTCACTCACCGACCCACAACTGCGCCTGCTCATCCTGCACGAGCAGCAACACAAAGCCTACCGCCACCTGCGGGTATGGCGCTCACTCATCAACGAGAATGCCCAGCTCGCTAACATTGCGATGGATCACTTCGTGAACCTGACCCTGATGGACATGAACGGCACAGATGACTTCCTCGCTATGCCCGCCCTAGGTGTGCAGCCTGAGCCTAAGTACCGGGGCTGGTCAGTCGGTCGTATCTTTGCCGACCTCAAGAAGAACCCGCCTCCTACCCCACCCCAGTCGTTCGACGAGCATCTGCCCGACAACGCACCCCCACCCGACGCCGATACATCCGACGCCGATACATCCGACGCAGCGCAACAAGCGTTCGACGACAAGCGCATCAAGGAGATCGACCAAGCGCTACGCCAAGGCGAGATACTTGCCAAGCGACGTGCTGCCCAGATGGGCCTCGACAATACGCCCTCATTCGGTGAGCTGCTGCACCCTGCCCGTAACTGGCGTGAGGTGCTGCGTGAGTTTGTGAGTGAGACGTGCACAGGCCGTGACGAGGCGACATGGCGCAGACCTAACAGACGGTACTTAGACGCGGACATTTACCTGCCGTCTATGGTGAGCACTACTATGACGCGCTTGGCTGTCGTGTTCGACACCAGCGGGTCGTGCTTCGGCACGGACATTGCCACGCGGTTCGTATCCGAGCTGGCTGTCATCATCGAGCAGGTCAAGCCCACGTACGTAGACGTGATGTATGTCGACACTCGCGTTGCTGCCCACCAGACCTTCGAGCACGGACAGTTTGCCGTAGCAGACCTGCAACCCCGTGGCGGTGGCGGCACAGACCTGCCCGTTGCGTTCGACTACATGCACGCCAAGAACATCAAGCCTGACGCCTGTGTTGTGCTGACCGACGGCGAGACGCCGTTCGGCACCCCACCCGGCTACCCCGTGCTGTGGGCACTCACTAGTCTAACGATTAGACCACCCTACGGCACCACCGTGCACATCGGAGACTGACATGAGCTTGCCTGATGAAGCATTCGACCGTGACTGGAAATCATCCACAGTGCGGTTCGAGGAGGCGTTCGACGCCCACATTAACCGCAGCCTTGTGCTGGCGATCATGGCGGGAGCTGAAGCGGTACCCAGAACCATCAGGGTTAGGGTCGGAGGATTGACTATCCCGCCATTCACTTCCAGCGTCGCCTACGGGTGGTATGGCATGCACCGATACCGTATGCCCTTCTGGGCTGTGAACGCCTGTGTGCTGCTGCTCGACCGGCCCGAGACACGCTACCTGTTCGACCTGCACCCCGACGCTGTCGCCACGCTGGCTGGCTCGGGTAACGAGGACGCTCTCTGGGTGCTGGACGCTATGCGCTTGCTACACGAAGGAGACTGACATGACTAACGCCTGGGACGACTTACCCAATGCCAAGCATATTGACCGAGTGCTGGCACACACTGCGGCACATCCGAAGAAATGGGCCGCTGCTTGGGACGCTGCTCGGGACGCTGCTCGGGCCGCTGCTTGGGACGCTGTTCGGGCCGCTGCTCGGGACGCTGCTTGGGACGCTGCTTGAGCCGCTGCTCGGGACGCTGCTCGGGACGCTGCTCGGGACGCTGCTCGGGACGCTGCTCGGGGCGATGCTTGGGACGCTGCTCGGGACGCTGCTTGGGGCGATGCTTGGGCCGCTGCTCGGGACGCTGCTCGGTGCTTAATCGCATGGGACGACTGCGGATACATCCTCGACCTGCCGCCTGACGTCGTACGAACGCTAGCAGGCGCAGGCAACCACGCAGCGGTCCTGCTGCTGCCAGCTGTCATTGCCATGTACGAAGGAGACTGACATGCAGCTCACAGCCTTGCAGCTCAAAGAGAAAGACCCCAAGCGGTTTGAGAAAGAATACTACGACTGGTGCAACCACTACCCAGACCACGACTGGTGGGACTTCATCGAG
>RPOS01000293.1 GCA_003820635.1 Verrucomicrobiaceae bacterium
ATACAGAGAACAATGAAATGTTTCTTCTTACGTACACCGTTGGCATACTCACTAGCATTGCCGACGCAATTGCGTACGGCTTGACCCCATGCTGACAATTGATGTGTGTCATGAGGCTGGAAGAATGACCAGCGCTCATCACCCACCTCAACCTTGACAGGCGTAGGAAATAGATCCTGGGGTAATCCAACGTTAGGATGGTTGATCTTCCATGCTTCTGCTTGTACATAATCATGGAACTCAGTAAGACGCCAACGCTTTGGTACTTCTAGAGAACCATGGTTTATTAATACATCATCAAGCATTGACAGTGTGTCATTCCATGGCGTGAAATAAAACGTCAGTTTGCCAGTATCTGTTGATGTGTAATACGACAGGCTGCTGGAATGAGTATTGATTTGATCTTCATAATGCTTCTTAAGGATATGGAAGAACGTAGCTGGTTGCATATGATTATGTAACCATAGACGTGTCTTGTCAAAAACATGACGATCAAGGCGAATGCCAATTAGATATTCAATATGTGTTTGATAAAAATCAACCGGGCAATCTGGCCAAATCGTATTGATGTAATCAATAGATTCAACTAGCTTTTCAATGCGATTCCAAGGTTGAGTTACCTTGCAGAATAGATTGTTGTTTGGATTATTAAACATTGCAATGGCTTTGTCGCATTGAGATTGAATCCACTTGCGAAAGAATGGTTTGCCGATGACATGCATGATGCGATCAGCAATGCAATAAGCCTGAGCGTGATAATTATTATTGCTTTTGTATGCATCAGCTAGTGCATAGAACAAATCTGCAGATGGAACTGCATCACGCTTAGCTTGTTCTGGATCCTCAAATGTATTCCAATAACGTGAACGATCTTTGATGCTCAGGATTGCAGCCCAGTTGTTAGTAGTAATACGATCAAAGAATCCACGTGCATCATCCCACTTGGGGATGGTTTCACTGAGTGTGGATTCAAATGCTGATATGCTTGCCTTAATTTGTCCACCCTTGCCGTATGAAATATAGGCAGGGTTCCACCAACGGGCAGTCCTGCCGTTAGCAATATCTTGCTTGGTTACTTTTTGGCGTACAACGCAAAACTCACTGCGTCCGTACTTAACATATTCAACGGTTACCTTACTGTTGTTATCAATTAAAGTATGCGGAACTGTCTTGCGTACTGACTCAAGATTCTTGTAGGCATAAGCATAGCCATATACGTAATCATCTTCTTGTCCCTTGGGCGGGAGCCATGCTGCATGCCATATCTTCTCATAGTGATAGATGATGGCATAAGTAATGGTGCGTGCTGTTGCAGTAGCAACATCTACCACCTTGGTAAATCGAGTGTGGCGATGTTCTACACCCCTGGTGTTGAGATCAGTTACTACTTCTTCAAACTTTGTTGGTGTAACAACATCAGCAGGAATCAGATCAAAGACTGCGCCAAGTGGAAACTTGGGCTTAGCTTTGGTTGATGTAGGGTTTTGTTCACGTTGGAGTTGCTTGAGCTTGGGATCGTAAGCTAAGAGTTCTGTTTGAAGGTTCGAGGGTAATTGAAACTGCATGATGAGTTCGGAGTAGGTTCTGAGTAAGTGGACAGTTTAACGTCATGTCCAGGACGTGAGATCATTACGATTCAACTGTTAACAATTGAATGTTGTAATGCTTGATCCAGTCAACAAGCTTTGCTGTTGCATCTGGAGATTCAAGGCCAATGCATCCACTGGTACCTGACTCTCCGTTTGTTCTGCCCCAGCTTGGGTCTTGGTGAAAACCAAGAGCAGATCGTTGGGTATTAAACAATGGGGTGATGGGCACCCAGTAGCCCTTGCCAAGTTCTGGATCAGAGAACGGAGCACGGGCTATGCCGTAACGATCAATGGAGTAGTTACCTACAGGCAGTGGAGATTTGTTGCCAGCAATATTGCGGTCAGCTAGTTGCTTAAATGAACGACCGCTTAATGCAGGCAAAGTATCAAGAACCTTGCCATCAGATACCAACTGTAAATTCCAGATTGGATCCTTGGTGTTCTTTACAATCTCCTTACTGCGAGTAAGTATAAGTTTTGCTGATGGCCTGCTGTTTTGCCAGGGCAGCTTAATGCCTGGCTTGAGTTGAATTGACGGACGAGCAGAGCCTGGTTCTGGTGTAGCACCAGGAGTAGGTGTTGCATCCAATGGCAGGACACCGTCTGGTACGGCGCGTGCCATATCACCAGGGCCCTGCTCTAATGGTTGTTCATACATCAAAGAACGCAAGTGCTGTTCTTGTTCGCCGTGATGTGCAATAAGAGTATTGACAGAGTGGACAGCAATAGCTGATCCACTACCGACAACGGCTGAGATGATTCCAATCATGAAAGGTTTCATGGGTTACATGTTACCTGGGCCTGTGGCGCCAGGAGGTGGGTAGTAAGGCTGTGGTGCGTCGTAGTTGCCAGGACCTATGGCAGGCGCTGGCGGTACGTACGCGGGCTGCTGCGGCTGTGGAGGTTGCTGTGGTGCAGCAACTGGTGCAGCAGGTACAGGCTGTGGTTTTGATTCAGGTTGTTGCTTAGGTGTAGGTTGCGTTTTAGTAGTTACTTCCTGTTTGGATTCCCATTCTTGCTTGGACTTTTCCTCTGGCGATGGGTCCATCTTGCCAGGAGGATCAGCTTGTTCATTGGGGATTAAACCACCAATGATGATTTGCATGGTGGCTACACCAGCACAAGCAATGATGAAACCAAAGATAGCTGCAACGCCAAGGATAAGTTTCCTAGTCATCGGCAGAGGTAATCGCTACGCATCCAGCCAACTAGACCATTGTGTTCTACGTTGTACCAACGCATACCGTCACTACCCCATACCCAACTGAGTGCACGGATGTATGCACTGTTTGGGATAGAGGCAATGACGTAGTTGTTCTTGGATGGACCGTTGCGTAGGTTGACAGATGAACCTGGGTCTTTGGTACAGGTTATTGCCCATTGTGCACTGGCAGGCAGTGCAAAGAATAGGTTGATTGCAGCAACTGCAAGAATTGTTTTCATTGGTAAGTACATACAGTGAATGGACAGTTTAACGTCATGTCCAGGACCTATCGTGTTACTTAGTAAACCCAGTGGCGAGATAGATTCTGCCTTTGGGACCACGTAACACTATGTACCATCGTTTGAATTCGATTGAGAAACCAATCATTAGTCGTTCTCTATTGGGAGTAACTCCCAGTCAGGGTTGAGCAGAGCAAGATAATCGCAGAAGCCATCTTCGTCAAGAGGGATTTGTTCTCCCTCATCCAGTTCGAAGCTAGTTCTGCATAGTGCCGGAGCGTATTCATCAGGGTCGAGGTGAGTTGACTTGCGAATGAGCCGCATGTCATCAACCACTGCTGTAACCGTGACATCGTTTCCGTCAATGAATGTGTCTTCAATAGCTAGGACATGCATGGGTTACACCTTTGTGAGTTGTTTGGCTTGGGCAAACTGACCTTGAGGTCCATACTTCTGGACGAGATCAGGGAATGCATCAAGTAAACGCTGCCGATTCGTTGGATCAGCAAAGCGCAATGCTTGTGCAATAGATGAGACGAATGATCCGCCATAGCTGTCCATGCGGGCAATCATGGCATGTAGCTCAGTGCTTGTCATGAGATTGTGTTGAATTGGAATGGATGAGTTTAAGGACATCCCAGGTCCCTGGATCAGAACAAACGTATGTTGCGTTTACTCAAGCCTGTGCCAGGCAATGAGATAGATCCACGTACACCAGATTCTCTGGCGTTAAGTGTTACCTGGAACGGACCAAGTTGAATTGATTTAGTAAATGATTTAATACCATGCTCAGTTAAGTTAAACCCAGCGATGGTCTTATCAAAATTGATGGGTGATTTATCAGTCATCAAGAGTTTCCAGTGCGTGGATAATAGTTTTCATCGCGGTGTGCCAAGGACCACCATTTGGTTCCACTGGAATTTGTTTAACAGCTTCCAATGCTTGTTGTTTCAAGCTAAGAGGTTTAGGACGGCGGGCGGCGCGAAGATTTACAAGACATGCGCCAGATGGCCCATGCCATTGGTGTGCTACAAGCCACTCGCAACAAGCCTCTAGCTCTTGATCAGCACCCCATTGGGCGGCGCTGTCAATAAGATAGTCGTACACACTGGTACTTGGCGCCTCATCAAGCCACTTGTTGCGTAGATCTTGCGGCGGAATGATGGGATGTTGTTGGTTAGTCATCGTAAGAATCCTCATGGCAAAGAATGAATTTCAATTCGAAATACTCGGTGTCGCTATCTACCTTGGGATGGTACTTAGCTTCAAAGCCACCAGAGCCAACTACTTTCTCGTTAATGGATTCACGTAACAAGTGACGTGCCATTGCCTTGAGTCGTGCCAGTGTTGGCACTGAGTGGACATTGTTATCTGTTGCTCGCCATTGCCAGTCGAGTGCTGTCATAGCAATCAACACTTTCTCGAAGTTGAATTTCTCAATGATCTCTTCGATCATTGCGTTGCGGTCGTCAATCATTTCAGGTTGTCAGGTAGTAGTGCTTGGGTGTCTTCATCATCCATATTTGTCATGATGAACTTTTGTCCATCGGGGGCAACAAAGCCCCCGATAAAACCAATACCATGTTTGTCAGCTGATTCTTTCATCTTGGCTACAAGCTGCATAGCTTGGAGTCGTTGAAGATCAATTGAGTCTGGGATGCGGAGGCTGTCAGACATTTGAGTTGGTACGTAGGTGAGTTGAGTGTGGTCACGGCAAGTCTACCAGGGCAGTCAAGCCGTAACCAATGGTCTTAATGTTTCCTTAACCTTGCGGTAGGGCTGTTAGCTATGCAATTCCTGGTGCTGACGCCAGGCATCTGCAAGCACCTCTTTGGATGACAGCGGTGGTTCACTGCCATAACCAAGTTCGTCATCTGATGGTTCATAGTCCAGTTCATTCTCAAGCATGGGAATGATCTCGTCTTCTAGTAGATCAAGCATGGATGGAGTGAGGTGTTGATCCATCATGTGACGCTTGCTCTCACGTTGAGAGATAGCTTTCAGTTCTTCGAGGATGTTAGCAAGCTTGGAGTATTCGTTAAGGTTGGTGCGATGAGTAGTCATGAGTTGATTGGTGAGTGAATGTTGGTAGGTAGAGGGAATATCTTCTATTGATCAAAGAAGATTTCCTGGTGCTCTCCCCTGCGGGGGTCTGGGGGTAGGCCAGTAGTTATCTGGCAATACCCTAGTGTTATCTATGTCAATATAACGCTAGTGTTATGTGACGTAGGTTAGGTCAAGCCGAGAATCCTAAGCCAGGAATCTGGGTGGTCTGGTTCGACTTCATCTCCTGCTGGGGTAGGGCAGTAGCTGTCGAACGTCCAGTCCTGGATGTCTTCGTTGGTTGGGATGTCGTACCATCCTTCGAGGTCCTCCTTGTCCTGGGCTGAGTAGTTGCCACCGGCTGGGATCCAGTAGCAACGCAGGACTCCACGCTTGTTTCTGTAGACGTTACCAGTACAGGCGATGGCGCCTTTGGGTGCGTCCTGGAAGTCTGTCTCTGCTTGGAACTGTTGGTCACCTTCGTCTTCGTCGAAGGCTTCGTAGCCGATGGCGTCTGCGATAAGCAGTTGTTCAGGTTGAAGAGACATGAGATGAGATCTCCGATGAGTGTGATTGAGATTGAGATGAGGACCAAGAGAAGGATCACTGGATCCTCATCCCACACTTCAGTGCGTTGAGTTGCTTTAGTCATGGTTAATCACCGTGGTAAATGGATGGGTAATCAGTGTTGTTCCAATCAGATTGATTGGACTCACGCATAGCTTGCTCCTGCTCATAGGCAATGTCTGCCATGGCATCAAGCAAGTCTGCGTTGTAGTTCTGGTCAAGTTCAGTCATGGTTTGAGTTGAGTTGGGACGGTGAGCAGTTTAAGGACATGCTCAGGTCCGTCAATACTTGGAATCTTAATAACCGTAAGTTACTTGTAAAGCTAATAAAAGATTCTCTTAACAGCCATAGCTCTGGTGCTGGCTGTCCCCGTGGGGGTCAGGGGGTAACTCTAGTTATTTTATATAGAGGTATGAGCCTGCCCAATCGCAGTTGCTTAGGCAGGTCTCAAATGATTGATCATCCAGCAGTTGATACCTCGCATGTTTGGCCGGTGCCTGCCATGAGGCTGGCTTGTAGATAGTCCCTGTTTGCCTTGCGACAAATGCATGGACTGACCTGCCTTCATACTTGGTACCAGGGCTAGAGATATGGATGATCTTGTAGTACTTAACCCCGCGCTTAACTTCGTAAGAGACGGGGCTGTTGTACTGTTTGTAGAACTTATCTTCGAGAGTCTCGCAGAGTTGTTGGATGCGATCCTCGATAAGTTTGGTGTTAGCGCTTAGTGTTGTCATGGTGTTGAGTAGGAGTTGGATTGGTGATATCAATGCCGATTACACCACCTACGGTGATAGCGGCAATGATAATGGATAGGGCTGCCACACAGATCTTACATAGACGTGTCTCATGAGACGCATAGTAAGAGTCAAGGTGGATGAATCGCCCTGGTGACAATCGAACAATGTGTTTCATCTTGAGTGAGTTGTGAGTTTTCTGCAGACGGTGAGGTCTGCAGAAAACCTCCGTAGAGGTTTAGTGCAAACGTCAGGAGTTAACACTGATAAAAGCATCAATAACTTCAATGGCATGATCAGCAAAAATATCATGAGGCTCGGGATCCTGCCGAGCATATTCACTGTCGTGAAAACATTTATAACTTGAATAGCCATCTTTAATTAGTTGCCATGCCTCAGCAAGAGTCATGGATTGAGCCTCTTTCTCAGCAACTTGAAGTTTAAGTTGCAGATCAGGATCAAGCCAAAGATAGTTCATGGATGTGTAGTTGGTTTGAATGGGATAAAGCAGGTTGAATCCTGCAGAAAGGGACCTAAGTCCCTTAGTGCAAAAGTCAGAAACTCCGTAAAGGTTTAGTACAAACGTCAAAGGTAACGCTTATCCAAGCAATAGTATGTATCACCAAGGAAACCTTGGGTGTAGATGAGCTGATGCCCTGGCTTTGCTGGGCATGTCTTGACGTAATGCTTATTGAGTAGTTGCTGTGCTCCTGTAGACAGCAGCATGCCTGCTCCTATGCCCATCACGATGGCCAGCACAGAGTTTGAGAGTTCGTTGGAGTTCATGTTCACTTCGTTGAGATGAATTTGGCAAGTGCGTTGCGATAGTCATTGACCTCATGGGCCAATGCATCACGCCGTACTTTGAGTTGAGCTTTAATCAGCTCAGGGGTCTTGTTCTCAGCTACCTTGACTGCTGCGACAGTAAGTAGCTGGGATAGCCGTTGTCTAATCATGGTGCGTTGATAGCCACCCTCAGTGGGTGGCAACAACTGGACCAGGGTTTGCACCTGGTCACCCGCTTAGACGGATCAGCTGCGAACAAATTCTTTGCTAACAAAGAACCGTTCGCCTTCCTCTGGTTCCTGGGACTGTACGTACTTGTCAGCCGCTGCACGGCTACCAAATACACCCATGAAGTGATCCTGGTACAGATCACAGAGGATGACAACGTAAACCGACATGGTTTACTCCTGTTGTGCGGTGCCTATCTCCGCTGTAGGCAATGGTTGCTGGTGGGTTTGCACCACCAGACTCGCTTGGTTACGAATCAACATAAGTAATTAACCCGCTAAGGTACCCCACTGGGGAGGGCACAGCCTGATCAATTAGTTGGATAGCTATTGGCTGCACACCAGGCCATGTGGACCTCGTGAGCATCCTTGGGCCAGTCGTGGCTAGCACATTGCTGTGCAGTTGCCTTGTCCAATTGGTGCACGGTTACTTGCGTACCGATACCAATGAGGACTGCAAAGCCACAGATGATGGGAGCTACGTTGGGAAATTGATAGCGCATGGTGCTGAGTTGCGATGGGATGTTGCTACGTTTAACGTCCAGCTCGACGGTTAGTCCTTGCTTTAATCCCGATCTTTCACATCGGAATTAAACTAAGAACAATCTCACTGTCCTGTTTGAACCGTACAAGAGAGCGGGAGGATACCCAAAAATCGCGCGAAAGTTTGGGATTATACTTCATTCAGTACGGATTCGTAACATAAAATCGACAAAGTTAATGAGAATGATTCTCGATAATGTGTCAGGTTCTTTTTTTCTACCTACGCTCTCTCCCGGTTAGGTGTTGGGAGAAGCGTCAGGTAATTTTGTACCCTTTTCAGGGATATATGCGGCCCTACTTTTGTATAAACGTGTACTATTTTTTTAAATTTGTACGTAATATCCCCAATTAGCCCAAAAATTCAGACAAAAAAGCCGGGTCCAACCCCGGCTTGATATCCAAAAATTACATCGGTTACCTAAACGGCACCTTTTTGTACGTGCTGTGTCGCCAAACTGACCGCTTGTTGGTACTTTTGCGTGTCAGGCACGGCTCTTGCTAACTCCTGGCCCGCAGCTGACCGCATATTCTGGACTTCAAAGGGGTGCATGCCACCTTCGCGCAGTTCATTGGCACGTTGATCAATTACTTGACGTACGTTCTCGCGCCTTTCCCTGATTGCGTCGTCCATTTTTATGTTCTGCACCGTACTTAACGGTTTATATCTTTTAGTTTACAAGACTATTACGTTTTTTTATTACCCAAAGTTAGAATGTAACCAACAAAAGATTAAAAAATACACCCTAAAGGTTATGGCGCTCTCTCCTGCTGACTTTTACGCCTATAGCCGCGCTACTGGGGCGCCAATCCCAGAAGATCCGCAAGAACGGGCTGACATGGCCCCAGAAGTTCTAGAATTCCGCCGTAATCAACTCAAAGCTCCACAACAAGAGTCAAACCCACTCAATGCCCTTGGTGCTGCAGCCCTAGGTTTAGGTGCACTCGCTGGTTTGGGTTTTGGTGCACGTCGTTTGATGCGTCGTGAGCCAACAATTCCACAAGGCCCCCGCAAATCCGCAACCGCTGGTGTACGCCAAGTTGATCTTGCGGACCTTCAAGGTGCTGTGCGTCGTGTTGCTGCAGAACCTGCGCCTTCCACTCCACCGCCTGCATCAAGAATTGCCAGCCGTAGTGTAATGCCTACGGATGAGGAAGCTTTTAGTCAGTACACTCGTCAATTACGTGCTGAGCTTCCAGAACCTACTGCAGAAGAACTGGATTTCCCTTCTGCTGCAAGTCGCGCTTACGGTGTTGGTTACCGCGAAAGGCAAACTGAACCTGGCTATCGCTCTGCTGCACTTGCCGCTTTCGATAAGAAGTATCCACCGTCTCCTGAGTTGCAAGCCGCACGTCGCGCTACGGCACAACAAGATTTAATTGACGCATCTCTCCGGTTGCAAGCCGGCGATGCATCTCTGACAGATATTCAAAAAACCCAAACGCCTGTTAATGCCGATCAGTTCATTAACGCAGTTGAGTCTGGTGAAGACCAAACAACTGGCCGTGTACTGAAACAGGTCAACATCGCAGATCCCTGGGGCGAATCAACCATTTCTCCTAGTGCGATCAATGATCAACAAGCCCTCCCAACCTTATCTGCGCTAGAAGCTAGCCCTCAAGAACAGGCACAACAGTTCCTTCAGTCTAGGTTTGAAGAGTTAGGGGCCACTATCCCTGGCCGCTATCGGCGCGAACGTGCCATGGGACAAGATCCTGCCATTGCAGAAGCAATGGAGCTGTATGCATCAACCGGTGATCCAGGCGTCCTTTCTCGTTTATCTGCAACACCGTCTTCTCCTCTAACCGTTACGCCACGCGTGCAAACTGCATTCCTCGAAGCAGAAGTGCCAACAGGTAAGTTTTATGAGGTGACCCCACGTACTGAATTCGTTGGAGATCTTGAAGCAAAAGATATTGCTCTTACAAACCAAATCTCTAGCCTTGGGGCAAAACAACAAAGCATCCTTGGACGCTTACAAGAGATTGATGAGATTGAACCTCAACTACGTGTAGCAATGGCCAATGAGCCTGAGGGTGGTGGATACTACTCTCGGATGTTTGGTCAGTTAATGGCAGAAAAACAAAACCTGCCTGCTCCAGAAAGTTTCAATGTTGATATCGGGGATGCGCTTGCAGAACGGAGCTTTGTTCGTGCTCAGATCAAATCTGAAGAAGACCTGGGGCCCAAGTACAAATTATCCGAACGTCAAGAAGGTGTGCGTCCTTTCTATGAACTAGATCCTTCCAGTGGCGAGCCCATTGCTGAAACCCTTGAGATTCGCGGAGGTCGCCCATCTGTTCAGTTAGAAGAACAAAAAACTGGTGGTGGCCGTGGTTATGCCATGTATGACCCTGAGTCCCAAACAGGTTCTTCCATTGGTATCTATGGGGTTGAGCCTCGCAATTACCCGATTGCCGATCCAGAGTTACGTCCAACTGTTCTCCAACGTGAAGAAACAAAAGGTCTTAAGTTACGGCAAGAACCAAACCGTTCAACGCCAGAAGCAAAACTCCGTTCCCTGGAAGTAAGTGAAGCATTGCGTCGCGCTACAATTGAGGGACGCGATCCGCAATCAATTCTCAAACAGTTTGGTATTGGTATCTGATCATGGCTGAGAAGAAAAAAGATAAAAAGTGGATTCAAGGCACCGAGATGAAGGAAGGGGCTTTCACCGCCAAAGCTAAAAAGCGTGGTATCACCGCCGCCCAGCTCCAGGAGAACGTGCTGTCAACACCAGATAAGTACGATGACAAAACAGTTAAGCAAGCGAACCTTCGCAAAACCCTGGTAGGCTTACACAAGAAAAAGAAAGCTAAATGAAAATAGATAGGCCGCGTACCACACCTGGTGATTATATTAAGTTTGGCGGCAATAAAGACAAAAAATTAAAATTCAAAGACCAGTATGATCTCGAGGCTTCTGTACAAGAAACACCTTGGATCACATCCCGTTTTGGTCCGCAAGACTTAACCAAACGTGTGGCAAATCGCCGCCTTACTTTCAATGATCTGAACTACGTTCCAGAAGGGGAGCTGGAGAACGGTTACGAAATGTTCCCAGGGCGAGGTCGTTTTGACATGGAGACAGATTACGACTTTGCCGTTGGCCGGCCTTCTACTCCTAGCTTTCCAGAACAACAACCAGACTTTGATCCAAACTGGAATAATGCCTACGGCTTAAGCCCAATCATTCCCCCTGACGAAAAAATTAAAAACCCTTTCCCACGTCAAGATAACCTTGATCCAAACGGGTATCTTGCTGCAATGCTGGCAGAGGGAATCAATACTAATATTCCTAAACTGCCTGAGCTAATCAGCGAGAATCCCCAAGCTTCGCTCTCCATCTGAGCTAAGCAAATTAAAATAAGAAGATATAGGCAAACAATATGAAGCCTTTCGCACGCTTGCTTGGCTACGCCTCTAGAAATAAAGATCTTGTTGGTAACGTAGCAGCAGGTAGTGCGTTATCTGCAGGCTTTGGCATGATGGCTGGAGGCCCTGTAACAGGCCTTGCCTATGGCTTAGGTGATCTTGCTACCGCACTGCCTTTAACCGCCCTGGCACGGAAAGCCCGACCACCTAAATCTAGGCGTGTTGAAGTTGCTCCAGGGAAGTTTGAATCTGAAAATGTACCCTCACGTTTAGAAACTGCAGCAAACATTGGAGGCTCCTTAGTCTCCCCTCTTGCAACAGAAGCGTTGATGGGAGGTTTAATGACGCAACCTCAAGTCACTCCAACGCAAATCTCGCAAGAACAGCAGATCATGCAGCAGATGATGCAACGCCAAGCCATCAATAGCTTGGAGGTTCCACAGTCTGTTGCCCCTGGTACTCAGTTCCAGGCCCAAGGTATTGAGCAAACATTCCTGGATGACTACCAACAACAAGTCACCAAAATGATGCCAAACCTTCCTCCTGGTTACATTGATCAACTGATAAGCATGGGAGGAATGGTCTGATGAATCCTCTTCAATTCCTAAAAGAATTTAGCGGTGAATACATCACAGGTCTTAAAAAGGCTGATCGTGTTCAGCGTGAAATGATCCAGGCGCGTGATGAAATTCTTAGCCAAGGAAGCTTGGGGTATGGACAAAGCGTATTGGACCCACGTTTTGCTAAGGATGTAAAAAGGGAAGGTGTAAGCGTTAGGCAAACACCCGCTCAAGCCGCTGGTGCATACACATCCCGTGCATTAGTGGATGCTGCAAATGACGGCACACGTACCTACTGGTGGCGTTGGAACCATCCGCTGGCCATTGCGCAACGTGTTGTTGAAACAGGCATCGGCAAGATCGAAAGCCCAACAGCTAAAGCACTTACGGGTCTCGCTATTGCCGTCCCTGCAGTGGCAGCTGCCGGTTCTTATGACATTACTAATCCAGAAGAACAGTTTCGTCCTGAGGGTTACGCACAAACCTACTCACCAAAAGGTGCAGAGGACCGGCGTCAAACAGGCCAGCCTACACAAGAGTTGTTTGAACGTTTCTTCCTTGGGCGCACTGGCGATCCATTGAAATATGCAACTGCAAAAGAGGAAATTCCCAGTTTAACGCCTGAGCGTTACGGTAACTATCTCAATTACTTGTACCAAGACAAAGGCCTACTGGGTCTAGGTGTTATCAAAGGAACTATGGAGAATTTACAGGGGTATCCAGAAGCCAGGATGCTTGGCTTCCCTGTAAACTTACCAATGGCAGGTGGCTTTGTTGCAGGCACAGCAGGTGCAAAAATTGGCTCCTCTATTGGCCGTACACCAAGGCAACGTGCAA
The DNA here is from genome assembly GCA_003820635.1 of Verrucomicrobiaceae bacterium. The sequence goes on from RPOS01000293.1 coordinate 12,706, forward strand.
TCGGCGGCATTATTGGTGGAGCAACAGGCTCCCTCCTGGGCATCACCACAGGCAATATTACGAATGAAATTATTGCTGCAGGCAACCGTCCACAGTTACCAACAACTGCAGAATATGGTGTGACTACTGGTAAAATTTAAAATATAAGACATATAAGTAATCGGCGGTCGATTCAATGTTAGTTGATCAATACGGCAGGCCTCTTGTCACTCCAGTAGCGGGTGGTACAACTCCAGCACAATCGCCTAGTCGCCGTGAACAGGCAAAGCAGTTCTTAGATGAACAAACTGCACGTCTTCAAGCTGGCCTTGGCGGGACCATTGAAACGGTACAGGAAAAAGCTAAAGGCGCTGGGGAATACATCCGCAACAAACCTATGCGTGCTGGTCTGCGCGGTGGTTTAGCCGGTGGTGCCTTGATGGCCATCCCCTCTCTTATGGAAGGCCGTCCTGCTGAAGCTGCTGGTGGCCTTGCAGGTTCTGCTGCCGGTGGTGCTGCAGGTGCCGCACTTGGCACTGCGCTTCTTCCAGGTGTTGGCACTGTGATTGGCGGTCTTGCTGGTTCCGCTCTTGGCGGCATCCTTGGCGGTGGTGCGGCAGAAGCGGCAGTCTCTGCTTACACCGGTAAGCCTCCCACGGGCAAGACAGGTACTGAGGTTGCTCAACCTCCTCGTTCCATTGATACTCCCTTGGGACGCATCAACCTTAATGAGGCTGCAGCCCAAGAAGATTTCATGAACCGTAATCAAAAGCGTCAGCTGGATTACTACGGAACCATGATGGGCATGACCACGTCCAACATGAAGGACCTGACCCAGTTCCAGAACGATCAAGAAATCAATATGCAAAAGTCAATGCTTCCAATTACTACGAAGCTTGCAAACGATCAGTTAACCCGTGCCCAGGCGATGGTTAACACCCAGAACAATGCTTACATCCAGCAGATGATGGTTGGGGCACAAGCCAATCTTGCTCTTGGGGCTCAACGCGAGCGTGGCGCCACGATGCGTCAGGCCTTAGCAACTAATCCATATACGGTTGCCCTTAGCTCCCCGAACATCTCTATTAGCTGAGGTATAAATCATGGCAGACTCTACCGCATTTGGTAATTTTTTTTCTGGTGTAACTGGCATGGGTTCTCCCATGACAAAAAACAGTACGGCTTTTGACCAACAAGAAGCGGATCTTTTAAATAAAGCGGACCCAAGCATTGCCTTGGCTCTGCTCTTTAATCGCAAACGCGAAGATGCGTACAACGATCCGGATCGTTTACGTGAGCAGATGCAGGTCTACAAAGAAATTCGTGCAGAGGAAGCAGCTGGTGCAGCAAAGCTTCAAGCTGAACGCGATAAACGCGCGTTCCAGTACAACTTGATGGCTAGCATTCCCAAAACAATTACGGACATCAGCAGCAACCTTGCTCAGATGACGTACAACGCACCACGGCTTCAGATCTTGGCGGGTATCCCAGATCAGATGCGAGCTGCTTATGGCTCAATGCCAGCCATTAGCGTTCCTCGTAGCCGAGGATTTAGCTAACACTCGCATATAATTAAACCATGGCTTTTACGTCTGCACCTTCTTATTTTTCCGATCCTGTATTTGGAGGCGATACAGCAGGCGCATTTAACAGCACAGCTACCTCTTTAACCAAAACTCCGTTTGGCGCTGGCTCTTCATTTAAACCTACTGGTATGGATCCTTTTTCAATTGGCTTAGGTGTTGCAAGTATTGGGGCATCCATCTTTGGCGCCAACAAACAACAGCAAGCAGCAGAAAAACAGGCTAAAGCAACCGAAGAAGCAGCAAAAATAGCTGCAGCCTCAACTGAAAAAGCTGCTAAAACTGGACTGCAAGCTCAACTTGCCGGACAGCTTGGTGGCTTTGGTCTGGATTACCTTACCTCTCGTTATGAAGGCGGTGCAGGTGGTGCATTAAATAGGGTTAACGCAGCAAGAGACGCTGTGCAGCAAGCAAATATTCAAGCGAACAACCCCTCTTTTAATACGTTACGTTCTGTAGAGCGTTACGAAGACCGCCTTCGGAATGCAATGCCAGGGTATCAACCACCCTCTGCTTTGTTTGTGTGATTTAAAATAAACTTAACTGGTCCAACGCTATGCCCGCCAATAGTTTTGATTACTATACAAAGCGCACTACAGGTGATTCATCTAACCTTTCAGATCGCCTTGGGGCGATTGAACAAAAATTAGGTGTTGCGCCAACTAGCGCGTTAGGCAGCTTCTTTGGTGGAGGAGAAGCCAAGCAGGCCAAGAAAAAAGGCGGCGGTGGCCTTCCAAAAAAATTAAGAAAAATTGGCGATATCCCAATTAAAAATATTCGGGAAACAGAAAGAGTAACCGAAGAGTCTGCGCAAGATTACGCCGACTTTCTTGCTGGGCAAGTTAGCCGTGGGGAGCGTAGCCCTATTGAAGCTTCTGATATGTATGCAGACTTTGGTCTTGCATATAACATTCCAGATGCGTTTAAAACTGCAACTCAATTAGGAAGTCAAGCAGCTGGCCTGGCGCCAGAAGGGACTGTAGAAAAGTATCGTCCATTCCAAGAATTTGCAGCACGCTCTCTTGGCATTGGTCTTTCTGCAGAAGATATCAAATCCACCGAAGAAGCGGCACGTGCCCTTGGGAAGACCTCGCCAGAAGCTTTCACTCAGTTCCTTGGACAGAAGATGTTGTCCTCTCCTGAGTATGTCCGTAAAACCCCCCTGGCATTTGCGGCAAACCTTCCGTACGGTGGCAAGTACGGCGTCGGGTATCAGACTCCCGATGGCACCTTTACTGGTACTTACCGCTTCAAGCCGCCTTCTACTATTAACTACAGTTGATTGCACCTTTTATACTGATAGATAAGAGCTAAAAGAAAAATGGCAGACTCCAATTCACTTGCAGCGTTAATCGCAAAGGCACGTCAAAAAGGTGTTCAGTTAACTGGTGGTGCCAAAAAAGAACTGACAAAAGCTGTTCAACAGTCAGGCAAGAAAGGACAAGGCAAAAAAATTACTTCAGCAGAATTAAAAGGAGGCAAGAAAACATTTGCGCAAGCGGGAGGTACGGATTATCTGGCGACTATCGGCCGTACTTATGCGGCAGATAAATTAGCAAAAGATGTTCGCAAGCGCTTTGAATCGAAAGGTTATACAAAAGAGGGCGGATACTACACTAAGCCTGGAGCAATTACGGAAAGTGTTTTAGGGAAAGCCCAGGGGGCAGGTTATTCTTCTGATGATATCCGTTCGTACCTTGCAGGTAACTTTGCCCAAAACGAATTAGGTGACCAGGTTTCTAAATTTATTGGCGAAGGAAACTATCAATTAGACCCAACATCTGGTCGTTGGTCTAAAAAACCAGCGATTTCCATTGCGGGCGATGGTCTTACGCCTCCAATTAGTCCCGTTGTTTCAGGTACCACTAGCGGAATTTACGCTGGAATCAACCCAGATGCGGCTCCTGGCTCAACGGTAGGCGAAATAGAATATGCAACAATGATCGATCCGTATAAGATTCAAGCTAAATCTGCAGAACGCCGTACACGCATGGAAACATCCGCAAACCTAGCGCAACAAAGAATTCAGCAAGCCAACTACCTGTACAACTTAATCCCTTCTGCTTTCTAAGCGTTGCTGATATAATTAATTTTAGTTAATATCATGGACTTTAATTCTCCTGCTGCAGGCAAGGAAGCCAACAGTGGTTCTCCTTTTGATGTTCAAGGATTTAAAAATCTTCTTGACACACTTAAGCAATCAAAAGAGCAGCAAGAAAATAAAGCAAAACCTGTATACAACCCAGAGGAGTAAATATGGCTAAGAACAAAGGAGGCGGCGGTGGCGGCAATAAAGGAGGAGGCGGTGGCGGCGGCGGTGGCGGCGGCAATAAAGGAGGCGGCGGTGGCGGTGGCGGTGGCGGTGGTGGGCAACGCTCCGCGCCTGCACCAGCCCCTGCTCCCGCACCAAGGCCACCTGCGCCCGCACCAGTTACTGTTTCTGCTCCAAGGCAGAGTGATGGAGGCAATAAAAAAGAAGATAAAAAACAAGATAAAAAACAAGATAAAAAAGAAGATAAAAAACAAGACAGTCGACCTAACGTTGCAACTGCAACCCGAGCGGTAAATTTTGCGCAGGCTTATCAATCTATTGCTCAGCCAAAACCAGCAGACAAAAAACAAGAGCGTAATGATGGTGGGGGCAAAAAAGAAGATAAAAAACAAGAGCGTGTTCAAACTTTAACTGAGAAAGCAAAAGCTTTGATCTCTGGCGCAACAAGCAAAGGCATTGCCGACCCAAATAGATTCAAAGATATTCTGGGTAAACTCAAAGACCTAGGCAAAGACAAGAGAGTAGATAATTTACAGACTCAGAAAAAAGAAGCTGTAACTACAGCCAAAAACGCGCTCACACTCCCGGGCAATAATTTAACTCCTGGATTAGATGACAACAACAGCAACGCTACCTACATTACTGGGTACAGCCAAGAGGACTTAGACGAGCTGCTTGGGAGCTTGCAAGAAGATTATGGTGAAAAAATTGGAGGCCTTGAATCACAGCTTGGCGACTTAATGGGTCAATTGGGCAAACAGCAACAACAACAACAACAGCCTCAAGAGACTGGTGCAAGTGAGTACGATGATTGGCTGCAATCTTTTGCAACAGAACAAGACAAGGGTTCTTTTGATCCAAATCTCTTTAGAAACTTACTTGGCGAGCTAGAATCTTCTAAACGTCGTCAGAAGGATTGGAGTGAGCGTTCAGCAAAAGAGGCTTACAAGTATTAAAAATACCCAGCCCTCAATAAGCATTGATATCAGTGCTTTTGAAGATTGGTTTCTTGAGCAGCCAGAGGATGTTCAAGAATCTTTTCATGCATTCTCTTGCGAGAATTATTCTTTTATTGAATGCTTTCTCTACGCCCGCTTCCTTGGTTATGTAGGAAACATAATTTCGTGTGAAGCTTGGATCAAGGGACAATACCCAAAGCCAGACCACAGGAAAACGCTTCTTCTAGAAATCGAGGAAATGCGGGAAGACATCCGCAAACTTCGTGAGGACATTGAAAACCTTGGTGTCAAACGTGATTCAGGCGTTGCTCGTATTGCAGCAATGGAAAAGGAACTACGTGGGACTATTAACCAGGTTGAGCAGTACACTTCCATAAAAGATCGCAAAGGCCTGTTAATGGCTGGCGCTGATCGCGCTATTCGGGAGCTAATGTTTATCTTCAAGGACGACCCAATTGAGTCGCCTCTTCACGAAGCAAGTATGAGCGTTTGGGCTCGTATGCAACTAGAAGAGTGAACCACTACTAAAATAAAAGAAAACAGTTGCTATGGCCAAAGGTAAAATGCCGCCTCAACTTCTTGAGCACTTCAAGAAAAGGGAGGCCAAAAAAGAAGACGGTAGTGAGATGAACGATAAGGAAAAACGTCGTGCTGCATTGGACAGGGCACGCAAGTATAAAGATAAAAAGCGCAGTAGAGAAGAAGACTGAGTTAGTATTCAATAACTGATTGAATAGTATCCGTGCCTTCTTATCTTCACCTGGCTTATCGAAGGAACGCACGCGCTGCCTCTAAAAACTATTCAATCAAACCTCATAAAGATATTGAGTCCCTCAAAAAAGCACGAGAGGATTTTGGGTTTTTCTGTGAGTATGTAGCGGACAAACCTCCTGCCCAGCACCACAAAGATTGGCATAGGCACTTTGTAACAGAAGAGGACAGTAGTTGTCTTTTGCGAATTGCTGGGCCTAACGTCGATCTACTTGCGCCCCGTGGGTCAGCTAAGAGCACCGTCCTGGGCCTCCTGACCGCTTGGGCCATTGGTATCCATACACAAGCTAAGAGGCCCTTACAGATCCTCTACTTGTCCTATACGGTTGATATTGCCCGTTCCAAGTCGGCAACCATCAAGCGAATCATTGAAAGCAAGCGATATCAAGAAGTTTTTCCTGAAGTACGTCTTTTAAAAAACGTCACCAGCAATGAGTACTGGTCAATTGACCATAAGTTTGCTGGCATTGACGTAACAGGTGATGAACAGTTTACCCTCTGCGCTGCAGGCCTTAAGGGTTCAGTGACCTCCAAGCGTTCACACCTGGTCATGATTGATGACGCTATTAAATCAGCCGCAGATATTTCTAACCCTGACATCAGAAAGATGATGCAGGATAACTGGAATGCTGTGATCGCACCCACCATGTTTGAAGGTGCAAGGGCAATTTGCCTTGGTACGCGCTTCCGACATGACGACATTCATTCCACTACATTCAACGAACAAAACAATTGGACCCAGATTGTCCTCTCGGCCATTCAAAATGATCCCAAGACAGGGGATGAACTTTCTTATTGGCCAGACATGTGGTCGTTGGACTACTTAAAGGAAAAGAAAAGGCAAGCACCTATTGCTTTCTCTTTCCAGTACATGAACCAAGTCATCAGGCAAAACGAGTTGTCGTTGGCGCCTGAGCTGATTGTAAAAGCGGAAATTTCAACGGAGTTTGACACGCTTGGTATTGGGGTTGACTTGTCTGCTGGTACTAAGGAAAAGAACGATTACACCGTTATGGTTTTGGGTGGTCGCATTGGCGACCGCATTCATATTATTGACTACCGCCGCTTACGCGTCATGGGCAACTTAGAAAAACTAGATGCCCTAAAAGAACTGCTCAACGACTGGTCAATTCTTGGTAAAGATAACGACGGTAATTACTTCCCCACTTATTCCACTTGCGACATATGGAGTGAGGCGGTGCAGTACCAGGCATCCCTAGAAGCTGACTTCAAGCGTGTCTGTTTGAACCAAGAGAGTCTTTATAACTTGATCTGGCACCCGGTCAAAGGCTTCCGTGCTGACAAACTTGCTCGTTTCCGTGGCATTATGGGTATGTTTGAAGACCGGAAGATTGTCTTTAATCGCTACCGTAATTTCACCAACATGTTTGAAGAGCTTACAAACTTTGGTGTTAGTAGTCACGATGACTGTGTCGACGCTCTCGTCTGGTTGGTCACTGGTCTAGCTAGAAAAGGGCAACTTCAGCTTGATTACTAAACCTAGAATTAGAAGAAAAGCATTTTTGTTGTGGGTCCGGAATACTTAGCGATTGGCTTGACGGCCATTATTTCCGCAGTTACTGGTGGTAGCTGGGTTGCAAATAAAATCTTATTGCGCCAAAGCAAAGAGATACAACAATCCTTCAGCTACACTAGTTCTCAAAAGAGAAGGATTGATATTTTGGAAGACCAAATCAACCGCATGCCAATGGAGTATGTACTTAAAGTTGACTTTTTAAGAGAAATAAAAGAAATGCATGATAATTTTCGCGAAATCAATAATAAACTTGATAAGCTTATGGAAAAGATTTTGTCGAAATGAGCTACATCCTTGAGGTCCAGGAGGACGAAAACGGAGAGCTGTATATTACGTTTCCTGAAGAAGTAATTGAAGAGCTGGGCTGGCAGGAAGGAGATATTCTTAACTGGGACGTACGTGGAGAAGGTATCGTAATTTCCAAGGTGCACGAGGCATCTGGCTATGAAGTTATAGAAGAGTAGAATACAAACAATAGCTAGAAGGCAGATGCGGTATTACGGCGGAGGCCCCGTAGGCATGGGGAACGCAGGAGTTTTTAATAACTCAAGTATCGGTGGCATTCCCGTGGGAGAAGATCCACGTTTTCCAATGTCCCAAGAACAGTTTTGGAACGAAGCCGACCGAATCAAAATTCAAAATATTCCTCCAGGGGATGTCCTGAAGCGCTTCAAGGAAATTCACGGGCCAAAATTAAAAGGTGCGTCCGTGCCTGTCAGTGATCCAATGGGATCGATTGGTAATCTGGGCGGCCTTCAAAATGCACAGTTTTTTGGGGGTCCCCAGTACGGACAGGCATTTGAGCCAATTAGCATGGATCCTCCGTATTCAGCGCAAGAACGTGCAGATGATCAAATCCTTCTTCGCTCTTTGCAAAAAGGCGAAATGGGGACTGGCCCGCAAATTGATAAAGCAATTCAAGATATTATGCAACGCACTAGCATGGGTGGCACTGGCTTGCGAGGCGTCTAATGAAAAAGAAAAAGCTAGCAAAGAAAGCCCTGGAACACCCTGAGCTTTTTGCGCCAGCAGAACTTATGTATTTTGAACGCTGGTTGCATTACAAAAAACAACAAAAGAAAACTGCTAAGATTGAAGAAAGTAACGAGGAAAATAGTTAATGGCTGTCGACGCTAAGGCCAGGCTTGACGAAATTGTTGAGTCGTACCTCGAAAAAGACTCTGGTACGGTTGTAGATACTGGTGTTGTTGCGTCACACCTAGCGCAGATGAAACTTTTTGGCATTCGCCAAGGGGTTGAGTTTTTTCCCGGACAAGATAACTTTGGTGCTCAACGCAAAGACTTTATTGATCGCGTAGTTAAATACAATCAAATTGATATCCGCCTTGATTCCATCTGGGATTATTTCCTTTGTGATGGCAAGGGTATTTTTTATATTCGGCCCACAAAACAAAACTATCGTATTTACTACTTCAGGGAGCACGAGTACCGCAGCTACTACAACGTAGACGGTGAACTGGAAGAAGTGGTGATCATCTATAGCTACAAGGTGCGTAAGGCGGGCGGCGCTCATGACGGCATCAACGTAGCCAACGCAACAGGTTCGTCACTTACAGGTGAGCCTGGAGCCAAGCGTTATATCCGCCTTTCGATCAAGGCCAACGAGATCGAAGAGACGCACTCAGATGCTGAGATGTCATTTGAGATGCCTGCCGCAATGGCGCCAGGGCGCTCTAAGTCTTTTAAAAACTCTCTAGGTTTCATTCCTTGCGTTGAAATCTTCAACAACCCCAAGGGCTTCTCTAAAGAAGGCGTTGGTGAGTTTGATGCTTTAGCCAATCACATCGTCACGCACGATGACTTGGTGCGCACCATGCG
>RPOS01000294.1 GCA_003820635.1 Verrucomicrobiaceae bacterium
TAGTTGCCACGGGCGCAATCGGCACAGTCACGGTTGTGACCGATGTTGTGGTGTCAGTGACAGGCGTATCGGCCACAGGTGCGGTTGGCACCGTATCAGTAACGGCTGGCGCTAATGCTGATCCCACGGGCGTATCTGCCACTGGCGCAGTGGGTGCAGTTACGATCACTGGCACCGCAGAGGTCTACCCCACAGGCGTATCAGCTACTGGCGCAATCGGCACAGTCACGGCTACAAGCGATGTAGAAGTCTATCCAACAGGCGTGCGTGCAGTCTGTGTCATTGGAGACGTCAATGTCTGGGGCATTATTGATGACAGCCAGACTCCCAATTGGACAGGCATTACAACACCGAGCGGCGCTTGGGTGGTTATCCCGGACGGGCAAATCCCAACGTGGGCGAGTATTGATGACACTCAATTGCCGGTATGGACTAGCATCCCAGCAGCACCAGATGGTGGCTGGGCAGTTGTGCCCGCACCCGTGTCTGCATGGGCGGTAATCAATGACACGCAAACGCCGGGATGGAATAATGTTTCAGATGCTCAGACCCCCGGTTGGGGTGCGATAGACGACACGCAAGTTCCGGGATGGACGCCGGTTAATGACGCACAAACACCGACGTGGACGGCGGTGCCGGATACTCAATCTCCAAATTGGCAGCAAGTAGCTGCGTAAGGACAAAACATGGCAACTGCATATACATCGCTTCTTGGTCTGGCGCTTCCGGTAACGGGTGAGCTTGCGGGCACATGGGGCGACACAGTCAACAACTCCATCACTTCGCTGCTGGACTCGGCTGTCTCTGGCACGACCACACTCAGCACTGACGCCGATGTCACCCTGACAACCACCACGGGTGCGTCTAACCAAGCCCGCCAAGCGATCCTGTTGTGCAGCGGCGCTCGTACCGTCTTGCGCAATATCACTGCCCCCGCACAGTCTAAGCTCTATGTGGTTATCAACAGCACCACCGGCGGCTTCGGCGTAGTGATTCGAGGTGTCGGCCCCACCACAGGCGTGACCGTGGCCAACGGCAAGACCGCCGTGGTTGTGTGGAATGGCACAGACTTCGTGGAAGTGGCCCCCGCAGTAGCGACTAACTTGTCCGGTGGCGCAGCAGGCTCAGTACCGTATCAGTCGGCGGCTAATACCACGACCTTCCTCGCCATCGGCGCAGCGAACTACGTGCTGACATCCACAGGCACAGCGCCGACATGGACATTGAACACTGGCACAGGCAGTGTGGTGCGAGCTACGTCACCCACGTTGGTAACGCCCATTTTGGGCACCCCGCAATCGGGCACGCTGACGAACTGCACCGGCTTGCCAATCAGCACGGGCGTGTCTGGCCTTGGCGCCGGGATAGCCACCTTCCTTGCTACGCCTTCCAGCGCAAACCTTGCAACTGCCGTGACAGACGAAACTGGCACAGGCGCACTGGTGTTCGGCACCAGTCCTACCCTCGCCACGCCAACCTTCACGACATCCGCCACCTTTCCGCTGCATATTGGCGGCACAACCACGACCAGCACACTAACGCTGCGCTCCACCTCAAGTGTAGGCACCACCGGCGCAGACATTATTTTCCAAGTGGGCAACAACGGTGCGACAGAAGCTGCTCGAATCTTAAATAATGGAAATATGGGGATTGGCACTACTAGCCCCACCAACAAGCTGACTATCGGGGCTGGCGATCTTCAAATCGACAATGCTCAATACGTTCGCGGCAAGATCGCAGCGGGCACGACGACAAGGATGCTGGGCATTAACGCCAGTGATACGCTCTTTATCGGGTCGGTTGATGCCGCAGTAAGCAGCATTACATTTAATGTCAACGGAACAACCTACGGCGGGTTTGATGCCTCTGGCAACGTTAACTTTACCGGCAACGTCATTCTCGGGAACGCCACTACCGACACCGTCACGGTGAATGGGTATATGTCAGTGGGGGGCACACCAACAGCTTCTCAAGGTCTGCGAGTTATCCCCAGCGGTCTGACGGGAACATCCCAATTCGGGTCTGTGCTATCGCTAACAGCTACGTCTGCCGCAACAGCAGGCGTGGAAGCTGCGCGAGTGCAGGCAGGCACCGCAGCGGCGGCATTTACAACCGCTTACGCGGCAGGCTTATGGGTTCGGGATGCGCTTCGTGGCGCAGGCTCTACCATTACCAACAATTACGGTATTTACATTGACGAAAAGGTTGCAGGCACCAACAACTACGGCCTCGTTTCAGTCGTCGCCGCTGGCGCGAATAAGTGGAACCTTTATATTGATGGCACCGCGGCTAACTACTTTGCAGGCAACGTGGGGATTGGCACAGTTACTCCCGGCTCCCCGCTGACAATCGGTACTGCCACAGCTATCCCTCTGCTTATCAATGGCCAGACAACTGGCGCCAGCTATATCAGCATCACCAATACGGGCGGGGCGTATGTTGGTGGGGTGAACAATAGTGCAGGCAGTGCGATTGTCAGCGGGCTTGCCTATTCCTCTTTGGTGGGGACAAATAACGCGACCGCTTTGCAGTTGACCACTAATGGCAATGCACGCCTGACAGTCGACAGCGCAGGCAACGTCGGTATTGGCACAAACGCACCCGGTACACTTTTGCAGGTACAGCAAACTTTAGCTAATACATACACCTCTACATCTGCAATAGACGCAGTCCCAATTGGATCACTGACCTCGATTGTTAACTTGGCGCAAGCCGCAGATGTCTTTCGCGGGGTTAATTTTTCCTCCAGAAGTGCAGCTGGCGATTTACAAAATGCTTACTTTGGCGCGGTATCCACGGCCACTGGAAATTCCCCAATCTTTGTGTGGGGTCAACGCACTGGAGCAACTGCGTATGCCGAGCGCATGCGCATCACCAGCGCAGGCGAAGTGCTGATAGGTGCAACAGCCGCAATTAATAGCTCTAAATTGCTGGTGGCAGGAGTAACCGGCAGCAATCCAGCCGTAATTCAAGGCGGCGCAGCGGCTTCAGCAGTATTGGCGTTCTACAATAACGCTGCAACAAACAATCGTTTTATGATCGGGCAGGGGTATGGAACCGCATCAGACAACATTGCTTTCATTCAAAACTATGTCAGTGCAGCTTTAGTCTTTGGTACAAACTCAACCGAACGGATGCGTGTTGATGCTTCTGGCAACGTGGGGATTGGAACGAATGCGCCCACAACTCTTGTACAAGCGTCTAAAACGCAAAACGCGGACACTAGTATAAGCGTCGTAAATCTGGATACGGGGGCAGCCGCCTCCTCATCTGTACAAGCCGGTTCTGATTCCGGTAATGCAATTCTAGCTGCTTACGGAAGTGGATTTACGCCTACTGGTGTACGCCTTGCAAGTTCCGCTGCTTTACTTACGTCGGCGGCAAGTACGGGAGGCTTGTCGATTGGTGCCCGGAATGCTGCGGGGGTCATTCGGTTTTCGACAGGCGGCGATACGGAACGCATGCGCATCGACAGCGCAGGCAACTTAGGATTAGGGATAACGCCCAGTGCTTGGAGAACGGCAGCTGGAACAAAAGCATTGCAGATTGGCGTTGGCGGCGCTTTATTTTCTCAAGACTCTTCGGGAACTTATTGGACGGTACTTACAAGCAATAGTTTTCAAAATACCTCAAACGTAGACGCGTATATAAATACTGGTTTTGCAACTTCCTATACGCAAACATCCGGAAAACATGTCTGGGCAACAGCCCCCTCCGGCACCGCAGGCGCAACGATCACCTTTACCTCAGCAATGACGCTGGATGCGTCTGGGAATCTTGGGATTGGCACCACTACTCCAACTAACCTCTTGTCCCTTGGAGGCAATGCTGCCCGCACGATCTGGATGGAGCGGCACACTACAGCTAATACAGCAGGTAACAACCTGACATTGCAGTCAGGTGGTGCAACAAGTGGGGCAACCGATAAGACCGGCGGTACGTTGCTGTTGAGCTCGGGCACAGCCACCGGCACAGGCACGTCGATCATTACATTCCTGACAGCGACCGCTGGGTCAACCGGTACTGTAGATAACGCTCCGGCAGAGCGGATGCGCATCAACTCTACGGGCAATTTGCTAATCGGCGGCACTACCCCGCAAGGCAACTCCCGAATTGAATTGCTTGGAACGAACGACGCAACTTCAGCCATTTCGCTTTACCGCTCGGATTTGTCGCACCGTACCGTTATTGGTGCCAACTATATTGGCACTTTTACGGCGTCCTCATTTTCGGTGTTTTCAAACTCCCTTGAGCGTATTACTGCCTTGTCAAGTGGCAACGTGGGGATTGGCACGACTACGCCGGTTAATAAGCTGCAAGTGAACGGTTCCTTCGGCCGCAATGCACCCGTGACCAAGACCGGTAACTTCACCCTTGGCGACGCAGAAAACTGGCTGATCTGTAATGGCACGGCGACGATTACAGTGACACTGCCAGCGGCATCTAGCTGGACTGGGCGTGAGGTGATGCTTAAAACCATCGCCGCATTCACGGTGGTGTCAGCTTCCAGCAACGTAGTACCCTTGATTGGCGGGGCAGCGGGTACGGCAATTTTGGCGGCAACAGCAGGCAAGTGGGTAACGCTGGTGTCGGATGGTACAAACTGGATCACAATGGCAGGCGCTTAAGGAGATCAAAATGAATCCTGTACTTATTCAAGCATTGGTGCGACACATCCTCACGGCGATTGCCGGGGGGTTTGCGGTTAAATATGGTGTGGATGGCGGCGCGGCTGAAGCCATCATCGGCGGCGCGTCGGCGCTGGCCGGTGTGGGCTGGTCGATTTACGACAAGAAGAAGGGCGCATAAAATGGCTGTGACTTATACATGGGTGTTCAATCCGCTGGATGTGAAGCTGTCTGAGGATGGCTTGACCAATGTGGTGTATAACGTGAATTGGCGCTTGATCGGCACTGACGGTACTTACTCGGCCAATGTGTACGGCTCTGTAGGCGTACCGGCTCCGTCGCCCGCAGCCTTCACACCTTACGATCAGCTTACCGAAGAGACGGTGCAAGGCTGGGTGGTGGATGCCTTGGGAACCGAGCAAGTGGCCCAATATGAGCAAGGCATTGCCGATCAAATTGCTTTGCAGCAAAACCCGGTTGATGCGTCCCTTCCACCTCCTTGGAGTAACACATGATTAAGCTCGAACTGTCTATTGAAGAAACCCAAATCGTTTTGGTGGGCCTGTCCAAGTTGCCCTACGAAGCTGTTGCTGCTGTAATCGAGAAGATTAAAGAGCAAGCTCAGCCTCAAGTGCAGCCTGCGGAAGAACCCGCAGCGGAGTAAGCAGTACAATGGCGGTGAGCGGTCCGGCCTGCTCACCGTCGTGCAGTCAGCCGTGCCAGTGGGACTAAACTTCTACGATCACGGACTGACAAGTGAAAGAAAACTTCGACACAGCGTTTGCCAAACTCATCCGGCATGAGGGCGGTTATGTAAATCACCCGTCTGACCCGGGCGGCATGACCAATCTCGGCGTGACTAAGCGCGTCTGGGAAGAGTGGGTCGGCCATACTGTCGATGAGAAGACCATGCGCGGGCTTACCCCGGAGATGGTCAAGCCGCTCTATAAACGCAAATACTGGGATAAAGTCTGCGGCGACGATCTGCCTGCCGGCGTGGATTACTGCGTGTTTGATGCCGCAGTGAATAGCGGCGCGGGTCGTGCGATCAAATGGCTTCAGCAATCGCTGGGCACAACCCAAGACGGCGCCCTCGGCCCCAAAACACTCGCCGCTGCTAAAGCCGCCGACCCACAACTGCTCGTCGTTGGCTATAACGCCGTTCGCCTCGCCTTCTTGCAAGACCTACCCACATGGAACACCTTCGGCAAAGGCTGGGGACGGCGCGTGGCTGAGGTCAAACAAGACGCTGCGACCATGACCGCATAAGGAGGCATTGTGCCGCTAAAGAAATTGGTTTTGAAGCCGGGATTGAATAAAGAAACCACGCGATACACCACTGAAGGCGGTTGGTATGACGGTGATAAAGTACGGTTTCGCCAAGGCACGCCCGAAAAGATAGGCGGGTGGGTGCGTATCTCAGCCAGTACGTTTTTGGGCGTGTGCCGCAGCTTGTGGAACTGGATTACGCTGGCCAGCCTGAATCTGATGGGTGTGGGCACTAACCTCAAGTTCTACATCGAGTCTGGCGGTAACTACAACGACATCACGCCTCTGCGGCTAACGGCTACGCTGACCAACCCCTTCACGGCTACGTTGGGCTCGTCAGTTATTACGGTGGCACATACAGCGCACGGAAGCGCTACGGGCGACTTTGTGACGTTCAGCGGGGCTGCCGGGCTGGGTGGCAATATTACTGCGGCTGTCTTGAACCAAGAGTATCAAGTCACGGTTCTGGGGGTAAATAGCTACACAATTACGGTTGCGGCCACAGCAATCGCAGCAGACGTAACTGGCTCGCCGGGTGGCGGAGCCGCTGTTTCCGCAGCCTACCAGATTGATTCAGGCCCAGCGTTCTCCGTGCCGTTGACAGGCTGGGGCGCAGGCTCTTGGGGTAGTGGGTCGTGGGGCCTTACGTCTGCAACGGATAGTATGCGCCTGTGGAGCCAGAATAACTTTGGCGAAGACCTGATCTTTAATCCACGCGGCGGCGGTATCTATTATTGGGATGCGTCGAGCGGACTGACCTCTCGGGGTGTGGCTTTGTCGTCTCTGGCCGGCGCCTCCAGTGTGCCAACCATTGCCAACTTCATCTTCGTATCGGACATTAGCCGGTTTGTATTCGCCTTCGGCACGACTGATTATCTGTCCGCTGCATTCGACCCGATGTTGGTGCGTTGGTCGGATCAAGAAAGTGCGGTGAATTGGACCCCGGCAGTGACCAATCAGGCAGGCAGCGTGCGGCTGTCTCACGGCTCGGAGATCATCTCCTGCTTGCAATCCCGGCAGGAAGTTATCGTATGGACGGATTCGGCGCTGTACGCGCTGCAATACCTTGGCGCTCCGGATGTGTGGGGATCGCAGCTCATGGGCGACAACCTTTCCATCGCAGGGCCAAACGCTACGGCGTTGGCGAGCGGGGTGGTGTTTTGGATGGGCATCGACAAATTCTACAAATACGACGGTCGCGTTGAGACGCTTCGTTGTGATTTGCGCCAGTACATTTTTGATGACTTTAACTCCCTGCAACGCGCACAGGTAGTGGCCGGCACTAACGAAGGCTTTAATGAAGTCTGGTGGTTTTATTGCAGCGAAAACTCGACGACCAATGACAGGTACGTTGTGTACAACTACGGCGAAGATATTTGGTACTACGGCACCATAGCACGCACCGCATGGATCGATAGCGGATTGCGATCACACCCTGTAGGAGCCACGTATCTGAACAACCTCGTCAATCACGAAGTAGGCGTAGACGACAATTCGACAGGCACGTTGGTAGCGATTGAGTCCTACATTACCTCTGCGGAATTTGACATCGACGACGGGCATAACTTCTCGTTTATCTATCGAATGTTGCCGGATGTGACCTTCCGAGGCTCTACAGCGGCCAGCCCCAACGCGACCATGTATTTGCTGCCAATGGCTAACTCCGGTTCTGGGTATAACAGCCCTGCCTCGGTGGGCGGCAGCAACTCGGCAGTAGTTACGCGAATCGCTACGGTGCCAATTGAAGAGTTTACCGGGCAGGTGTATACCCGCGTTCGAGGCCGTCAGATGTCGATCAAGATGGAAAGCACCGGGCTAGGCGTGCAGTGGCAGCTTGGCTCTCCACGGATAGATATTCGTCCTGATGGGAGGCGAGGTTAATGGCACTTGTTGAAGCTCGCATGCCCGCTGTGCCCAGCCTGCCATTAGGCCCGGTGCAGTACGACAGGCAATACGTTGACCAGCTTAATAACGTGCTGCGTCTGTACTTTAACCAGCTCAATCATGTAGTGGGGAGACTCGTGGCAAACCAAGGCCCATACGAAGTTTATTTTGGCGACGAAGGCGTCGATGCGTTTGGTCGGCTGCGGGTGAGCAACCCCTTCACTTTGTTTGATAGCCAAAACAGATACGCTATAGACAATCAGTTTGACACGTCGACAGCCACGGGGGGCACAGCAACCTATCTGAGCAATGAAAGCTCGGTGTCGTTGAATACAACCACCAGCTCAGGCAGCGAAGTAATCCGCCAGACTTATCGCGTGTTTCCGTATCAACCCGGCAAGGGCCTGACGTTCCTTGGCACCTTTGTCATGGCGGCGCCGAAGACAAACTTGCGCCAGAGGGTAGGCTACTTCAATACAGCGAACGGCGCGTTCCTCCAGCAGAACGGCACTACAGTCTCGTTCGTCCTTCGGTCAAACT
Source organism: Verrucomicrobiaceae bacterium (assembly GCA_003820635.1). The sequence continues at coordinate 8,322 of RPOS01000294.1, forward strand.
CTTTGCCGACACCGGGCACGCCAAGCGACGTTCGCACAGTCAATCAAGCCGACTGGAACGTGGATAAAATGGACGGCACAGGCCCAAGCGGGCGCGTGCTAGACCTGACCAAGAACCAGATTCTGTACATGGACTTTGAGTGGCTGGGTACAGGGGATGTTCGCTGTGGATTTTATGTAGATGGCAGGCCGCAGATATGTCACATCTTCCACAACGACAATACACAGACTGCTGTGTATATGCAGACGGCCATCCTGCCGGTGCGATATGAAATCACCAATACGGGAGCGACCGGCTCGGCGTCGTCGATGAAACAGGTCTGCTCGACGGTTATCAGCGAGGGCGGCTACGAGGCAACATCAATTGACCATGTGGCGCGACGCACCACAGCATTGGGCACAATCAGCACAACATTCCTGCCGCTGGTCTCTATCCGGCTTGCGTCCACGGCGCTTGGCGCTGTTGTGTTGCCGAACCGAGTACAGGTGTTGCCGACGACCAACCAGAACTACGAAGTTGCGTTGTTTAAAAACGCGACGCTTACCGGCGCAAGCTATGCCGCAGTCAGTTCGGATGCCAACGTGGAGGCTGACGTAAGTGCCACGGCCATGACAGGAGGCACCATCGTGCAAACGGACTACGTAACGACCAGCGGTAGTGGCGGAGCGGGGATTCTGGTAGCGCCCACCGGGTACAACTTTGACTTGCAGTTGGGCGTGTCGTTAGCGGGAGTGAGCGACATTTATACAGTCGGCATCCGAACAGTATCCGGTGCCACGACGGGCGATGCCGTAGGCTCGTTGTCGTTTTACGACCTGACTCAGTGAGGTAGATATGTCGGAATATGATGATGGCAGTGCGGAAAGACAAGCAGCCGCATATCGAGCAATGGGGTACGAGTGGGTAGAGGGCGGAGAAGGTGGAAGGTATCAATATACCGGACGATCTCTTCTGCCCCCGGTTGAGCCTCCTACATTACGTGTAACTCCGGGCATGACGGAAGCGCAATTACAAAAACTAACAACACAAACTCCAATTACAAAAACTAGGGTTGTAGAAACTGGAGAAGGTGGGTATGAAGTTTATGATTACTACGACCCAGCAAGCCAAGCCAAGCAACTGTTGGCGCAGCCCGCACAAGTAAGCACCGACTATATTCGTAATAACTTTCCTTCATTGGCTCAGTTGCCCCAATCGGTGTTGAATCAAATGGGGCAAGACTGGCGTACCGCATACGCGCACATCCATAAGATTTCGGAGCAAAGTTCTAGCGGCTGGTGGGGAGGTGCGGGCGGCAAAGAAGGGTTTGTTCCGGTGCCGATAATAAATAGGGGGACTGGCCAACCAGAACTCCAGGTGGGCGGAAATGGTGAAATGTTTGCAGAGGCGTTGCCTTACGTCACCTACTCGCCAGAGTACGGGCTGGGAGTGCCAAAAGCGGGGATGCGCCCGTATGACAGCGGGTTTAGTTTCTTGGACTTTGTGGGCGCAGCGGCTCCGGGGATTGCGCTCTCAGCCATTTTAGGCCCGGCAGGGTTTGGGCTGTCTTTGCCTGCGGCTGGGGCGGTATCGGGGGGCTTTAATGCGCTACTGAATGACGGCAATGTGCTCAAGGGCGCATTGACCGGAGGTGCCTTGGGCGGTCTCGGTCAGATGGCTACGCCTGCGATTAGCTCGGCAGTGGGTGCCACAGGGCTAACGGGTGCCGCAGCAGACGCGGTAAAAGCAGGAGCCTTGGCCGCAGGTAAAGCCGCAATTACGGGTGGCGATCCCTTGCAAGCTGCACTGGTGGCCGCAACGGGGGCCGGGGTCGGTAGCACTGTAGCAAGTGCAGATGCGCTGAAAGACCTTGACCCGACTGTTGCAAAGGCACTGACCGCAGCCGCATCTGGAGCGGCAAGGGCGGCAGTAGGCGGGGGCGATCCGGTAACGGCGGCTCTGACAAGCGCAATTAACGTCGGAACAAAAGCGATAACCGGTGCAACTCCCGGGGCTACTGCAAGTGCACCCGCACCCACAACATCTACGCAAGATATTCTGTCGCAACTCGGCGCGCAAGAAACCGAGGCGCAACAATTACAACAAATCTTAGCCGATGCTGGCATTGCGCCTGAGCAACGAGGTTTGCTGGCGGGCGATTACAAACAAGAAGGCGTTGGCGATGTGTTGGCACGCGGAGCGGAATCAGCACTTGGTGCGTTGGTTCCGTCTGCACAAGCCTCTGGACAAGATCGAGTGGTATTGCCGCAACCTACGGAAGCAGGGGGCGCACAGCCTTCTGACTACAAATACTTCTTTGACGTAATGAGCAAAGGCGACCCGCAGGCTGCTTATGCGGGTTTATCTGCCGACGAAAAGGCAGCCGTAGATCGTGCGGGACAAGAGTTTCAGGCAAGTTCGGAAATCCGAAAAGGGGACTTGTTATCGGCATACAAATCCGGCGAACTCACGCCTACGGAGACTCCCACAGAATCGTGGATTGATCGCGGCATGCTGGGCGCAGAATCGCCAGCGTCAATGCCGGATATTCTGGAGATGCTGGAACAGCAGCAGGCACGACAGCAGTCGATGCAAAAAGCGGTATCTGAGTATTCCAAGCCGGAAAATGTGCAGCCGGACATTCTCAATGTGCTGAACCGTCAGCAGGCGGATGCAGAGGCCGCAATTGCGGCGCTGGAGCAGGCGACCGGGCAGAAGATCACGGCGGGTGACGCGGATATTCTGGCGCGTTTGGCCGAGCAAGGCGCATCGCAACGCGAGATGGAAGCAGCCCTGCGCGGTGAGATCGGTGGGTTGGGCACGACCTTTGATCAGCGGCTTGCCGACATTCTGGCGCAACAAGGTACGGGCCAAGCCGAGATGGAAGCAGCCCTGCGCGGAGAGTTTCAAAGGCAGTTTGAGGCTGCGCGAGCTGCGGGGGCAACATCCGAGGCAGCTTTGCAGGGCGCTATTGCAGGGGTTGGCCAACAAGCAGCTGCCGCGAAACAAGCAGCAGACCAAACCGCTGCCGGGCAAGCAGACATTACCGCAAAGATCACAGCTACCGACCAGAAGCTCGCGGATTTTGCCGTTCAGACGGGCCAGAGTTTTGACGCAGTTAAAGCTCAGTTCAAGGCTGAGTTTGACGCAGCTCAAGCAGCCGGCAAATCTTCAGATGCAGCGCTACAAGCGGGTATTGATAAGGTCGGACAGACTGCCGCAGCTAATCAGAAAGCGACCGATACTCAGCTCGGCCAACTTGGGGTAGATGTAAACGCGGTTAAGACCGGCCTAGGCCAGCTCGGAACGTCTACGACACAGCAGTTTGGTGACGTGAACGCTCGGATAACTGAGCTTCAACGGCAAGGGCTGACGCAATCTGAGGCCACTAACAAAGCGTTGTTGGAGCTATCGAGCGGGCAGGCGACGCTGGGGCAGCAACAGGCCGCGCAAGCTGCCGCTGCTAAAGAAGCTGCTGCTCAAGCTGCTGCTAACCAGCAAGCTACTCAGACTCAGTTTGGCGACGTGAACGCTCGAATCGTAGCTTTGATGCGGCAAGGTGCGGACTACCAGACTGCCACTACACAAGCCCAAACGGAATTGAAGCAAGGGCAAGCGCAGCTCGGTACTAAGGTGGGTGAGCTGGGTACGAAAGTGGGGGATTTGGGAACTACGCTCGGCGGACAGATTGCCGGACTGGGGACTCAGCTAACTGCCGCTAAACAGCAAGCGGCACAAGCCCAACAGCAAGCCAACATGGGCACCTTGTTTGGATTACTCGGCGGATTCGGCGGACAACAAGCGGCTCCGCAGGCTGCGGCACCTGTGACCCCTGCTAACATCGGGTATGTGTATGACATTGGAGGCAAAAGTATTTTTGCCAACCCGCAACAAGAGAAAGCCTTCGTTTCGCCTTATGCAGAAGGCGGCACTGTCGAAGACCTGATGAAGATTTTGAGAGGATGAGCATGGACCCGTTTGAAGTAGATCAGCAACCTTACTACGGCGACGTGGAGCTTCCATTCTCGCCATACGCCCCAAACATTGACTGGGGCAATGTCACGCTGCCCACGGATACATACTACGGCAACGCGGCAAACTGGAGTTATGACGCGGCTCCGAGCCTCATGAGCAATTTGCTCTCCGGGAACTTTGGGCAAGCATTCCAACAAGCCGGTAGTGGTATTGCGGACTTGTCGTCAAGCGCCCTTAAAGCTTTGCTGTACGACAAGAACGATAAGCTCGACATGCAGAAGCTTGCCACTATCGGTGGCGGGTTGGCGGGCTTGCTCGGTGCAGGCAAAGGCCAGACAGAGAAAGTAGGCTATCAAGGGCAGGTCCCCGTGCTCTCCGCAGTGCGCGAGCGTGTGCCGCAAGCTGCCTCGACCCAGCGCCCCGGCGCAGGCGGCAAACGGTATTTCTCAGACACCCAATATGTGGCCCCGGACCAAGCCGCTGCGGCTCAAGCCGCTGCCGCGCAACAGGCGCAAGGGTTGGCTCAGCTCAATGCAGCACGGCCTACGCCCGGCTATGCCGAAGGTGGTATCGCTCAGGGGTATTATTTGGGCGGAGATACGGATGGCATGGCGGATGAGATTCCGGCGAACATTGATGGTAAGCAACCCGCTAAACTTAGTGACGGCGAGTTCGTGGTGCCTGCGGACGTAGTCAGCCATTTAGGTAACGGCAACTCTGAAGCTGGTGCGCAACGGCTGTATGAAATGATGGACCGCATCCGCAAAGCGCGCACTGGCACGGCCAAGCAAGGTCGCCAGATTAACCCCAATAAACTTCTTCCTAAGTGAGCTAGATATGGCTACTACACCTGCTCTTACATCTACAGGCACGACTGGCTCGCAACCACTCGTTGGCATGGAATCGTCCCTGTCTAACTGGGTTGGCCCTTATGTGACCAACATGCTTGGCAAAGGCCAAGCACTGGCTAGCACGCCCTATCAAGCCTACCAAGGCACACTAACTGCTGGCCCGAGCGCGTTGCAATCGCAAGCGTTTCAAGGGCTGGCTGGGCTGACTATGCCCGCAGGGATTGGCGCAGCGGAACAGCGCAGCGCACAGCTGGGGCAACAGATGGGCGCGATGAACTACGCGCCGACAACGTTCTCCGCTGACCAGTTCACACCCGCAGCGGCGCAGCAGTACATGAACCCGTATTTGCAGGCATCGCTTGATCCCCAGATTGCCGAGGCTCGGCGTCAGGCGGAGATTCAGCGTGTGCAGCAAGCGGGGCGCATGACCCAAGCGGGTTCGTTTGGCGGTAGCCGGCAGGCCATCATGGAATCGGAAGGTGCCCGCAACCTCGGGCAGAACCTGTCGAACATTACTGGCCAAGGCTACAACCAAGCGTACCAGCAGGCTGCGCAAAATTTCCAAGCCGACCAGCAACGCAAGGCCGCAGCACAGGCCGCAGGCGAGCAGAGCCGTCAGTTCGGTGCCGGCTATGGCATGCAAGGTCTGCAAGGCGCACTCGGTGCTGCCCAACAACAAGCCGGGCTGGCGGGCATGGGCCAGCAGTATGGGCTGGGTAATCTGCAAGCTCAGCTGGCAGCAGGTCAGATGCAGCGGGGCATTACAGGCGAAGGGCTGGGTGCCGAGAAAGCGCAGTTCGAAGAAGAACGCGACTACCCGTACAAGCAGGTGCAGTACCAGCAGTCTCTGCTGCAAGGGCTGCCGCTCGCTGCGCAAAGCAATACCTACCAACAGCCGTCGCTGCTTCAAGAAATCTCCGGTGGGGCGTCAGGTATTCGTGACTTGTACAACCAGCTGTTTGGCAACCCCGCGACCCCGGCTAAATAAGGACTGCTCATGAATAACGGAATCGAAGGCGATGTTCAGTCCCGGATGGATGCGTTCCGGGGTAATCCACAAGCACTGGCCCAACGCTACGCGCAAGACCAGCAGCTGATTGACCTGCTCGCGTTGCAGAAGCTCAAGTCGGAGAAAGATGCCGCTGCTCGTCAGATGCAGATGCAAGCTGGCCAAGGTCAGATGCCCACTATCGCGCAACAGCGCGAGCAAGAACTGATGGGCATGGCCAAGCAAGAAGTCGCTCAGCGTGTGGGTGCCGTAGGCCAGCAGCAAGCCCAGCAACAACAGAAGAATCTCCAGCAAGCCATGCAAGGCGGCATCGCCCAAGCCCCTGCCCCTAACATGATGCCCGCACAAGCGATGGCCTCGGGCGGGATCGTGGCGTTTGCGGAAGGTGGCGATACTGCGTTTACTCGCGGTCTGAAATCGGCATTTAGCATTTCTCCTCCGTCTGAAGAAGAAGCCGCACGTCGCAAACGCCGAGAAGCACTTGCGGAAATTGAATCTGAATACGAAAGCGGACCGTTGCAGGGGGCGCTCACACTACCGTCTGGCGAATACGACCGCCGCACTGCCGTGCGGGATTACATTCGAAAAAACCGCAGTGAGCTGATTAGCAATCCGCAGATGTTTTCCGCGTTTAAAGCTAATCCAGAGACATTTATTTCTGGCGGTATGCGTACCGCAGTAGGCCGAATTACTCCAGCTGAAGCTGCGCCCGCACCCGCTGCTCCTGCACAGGCCGCACCGACACCTCCGCAAGCTGCGCCCGCACAAGTGCCGCCCGGCGCACCACCCGCTCAAGCTGCGCCTGCGCAAGTACCGCCCGCTCAAACTGCCCCCGCTCAAGGCATCGCTCAAGCTGCACGACAGCCCGCCCAAGCTGCTCGACAGCCCGCGCAGCCTAACGAGATGCAAGCCCTGCAAGGAGCATTGAATAAAGGCTTCATGGGAGACATTCAAGCCTCGCCGGAAGCTCGCGCTACCGCAGCAGAAGACGCATACCGCAAGCGGTTTGACCCTCTGTACCAGCAACAGCAAGAACTGGCCCAACAAGGCATTGCTCAGCTTCAGCAGCGCATGGCACAGCAGCCCAAGAAAGACCCGCTTACCGAGTTCCTGCGGGGCATGTCTAGCCAGCGCACGCTGGGTATGGCACTGGGCGCCGGTGGTGCCGGTATGAGTGCCGCGCAACGTGAGGCTTTCGAACAACAAGCTGCGCTTGAAGACCAGCTTCAGAAACTGCGCGAAACCGGGCTAGGTGCACAAGTCACGCAGGAGACGGCGCGGTCTGGTGCCGGTAAGGAAGCAGCTAAAACTGCTGCTGAGGCACGGAAAGCAGCGATGCAATCCGGGGCGACCTATGCGGTTGGGGTAAAGAATGCCGAAAATCGCGCAGAAATTGCTGAACGCGACGCGATTATTCGAGAGCAAAACCGAGCTTTGGGGCTGGACGAAAAAACATCGAATATGATTCGGCAACGACTGGCAGCCGAAGAAAAAATCATTGATGCTAAATACGCTAAAGACCCACGGGCAGCACGGGCCACGTTTGATGCCGATATTGCTGCGCAGTTGAAAAAAGAACGTGACACGGAGTACCAAAACCGTAAGCGGGAAATTTATGCGGAGTTTAAGAAAACGCCTCCTGAAGATATTGGCGCACCCGCACCAGCCGCCGCACCAGCCGCCGCAAATCGTCCGCCGCTCACATCATTCAAGAGGTAAGTTATGGCTTTTGACATAGCAGGTGCCCGTACTTCTGGGTATTCGGACGCGGAGATTGCCGACTTCTTGGCCAGTGAGGCTAAGTTTGATGCCGCTGCCGCAAGACAGTCTGGCTATTCTGATGCGGAAATTATTTCGCATCTTGCAGCAGCGCCAAAACAATCCACCGTCTTAGGCGAACTTAAGCGTGGTGCTAAGCAGTTTGTGTCGTCGACACAGACAGGGCTTGAGGCGCTTACGGCCCCAGAAGCTGCTGCGAAAGCAGGCATGGAGCGGGCGCAGAAGATTTCGGAAGAGGCCGGTGAGGGCGTGTCGTTTGCACCAGTCAAGGAAGCTTACGAGAAGCGGGGTATTTTGTCTGCGCTGGGCGAAGCGGCGTCTCAAGTGCCGCGAGCGGTGGCGGGTATGGCCCCTGCGGCGGCGGCAACTATTGCCGGTACTAAGGCGGGAGCACTTGCCGGGGCTGCGGCAGCACCGGTTCTCGGCCCCTTCGCGCCAGTAGGCCCGATAGTGGGCGGTTTGCTGGGGGCGGGAACTGCGCTATATGGGTCGATGGCGGGCTCGAATATCGAGCGGCAAGCGCAAGAACAAGCTGAAGCTGGCAAGCCTATCAGCATTGATCGACCTGCGGCGTACGGCACTGCGGTAGGGCAGACAGCGTTAGAAGCCGTGGGCACTGGGGCGGTACTAGGCAAGCGGCTGGTAAAGGGTGTGCTGGGTATTGCCGACGACGCGGCGCTGGCCACAGCGCAGGCCCGGCAAGCTCTGATTAAAGAAGCGGAACGCTCGGCACTGGGCGCGACCGCCCGGGGCGCTGCGCGAGGCGCTACTGAAATCCCCGTTGAAATTGCGCAATCGGTCCTTGAGCGGGCGCAAGCTGGGCTCGATGTAATGTCTCCCGAAGCCTTTAACGAATACGGCGAGGCCGCATACCAAGCAGGTATCGGCGGGGGCGGGTTGGGTGCCCTTACCGGGCTGCCATCACGGGCACAGGCCCGAGCGGAACTAACGCAGATTCAACCTACCGCTGCGGATGCAGCACGCCAAGAAGCCCAGCAACGCATCCTCGCGGCGCGGGAGCGGGAGCGCGTTAAGGCCGAAGGGGAGACACCCATCGGTGCGATGGGGCCGTATATGCAGGAGCAATACGGGCAGCTGGAGCAGGAGAAGCAACAGCTGATGCAAGGCCCGCAGGCTCCCAACGTCAAAGAGCGTATTGCCGAGATCACCGAGCAGCAGAAGCAGATGACTATCGCCTCGATCACACGGGGTCGAGAAGAGAAAGCGCAGCAAGAAAGCGAAGCCAAGAAAGCTGCTGCAAGTGCATTCTCACAACCGGAAGTGCGCGAGACGCCTGAAGGTCAGGGCGAATTGTTCTCGCAATTTGAAGCGCCTCAAGCTCGGGTACAGCCTGAGCCTGCGGTTGCGCCGCCACAAGCGGAAGTAACGACTCCGCCTGAACAGATGGAGCTTGGCCTGCCTGTAGCACAAGGCACAGGATGGGCACAGAAAGAACTCGATCTGCTCAAGGCCGGGCCGAAAACGCCCGAGAGCCGGACGCGGATGGAAGACCTCAAAGGTTTTCTGAAAGAGGAATCAGACCGATCCAAAGCACTTGCTGCCAGAGGCTACACAGCGCAGGGCCAAGGCCGGCTGTTCACGCCGACTGAGATGCGGGAGTCGGGACTTGAGCGGGGCAAGGAGCCGCTAGCCGCTGAGCCCAAGACCACAACACCCAAGCAGATGGAACGTGCCGGGCAAGGCGCGTTCAAGTTTGAAGCCCCCAAAGCCGAAGCCGGCATCACCGGAACAACACAAGCAGCTATTGAGCCGCTGGAGCCAATTGCCCCAGTGCAGCCTGTTTCTGAGGCGGTGCCTGAGCCTACGCTTGCACCCAAACGTGTTGTGCCGCCGGAACTTCAGCCGGTTATTGATTCACTCACCGCAGCGGGTGTAAGACCCGAGACGAAAA
>RPOS01000295.1 GCA_003820635.1 Verrucomicrobiaceae bacterium
CAAGGAAGAATTACTGCGCATCATGCGTTTGCTCTCTGCGGTAGAAGCTGTTGGTCTGTACCGAGAACCTGCATTTCCATCGTATTTGGTTGAGCAGATTGACAACGCTGTTTCGATACTTGAACGGGAAATACTGAAATGAACCGCAATGACATCATTGCTATGGCGCGGGATGCTGGGGCAGGCGAACCAGAAAGCCTGTTCGGTCGCACAGATTACATCGTAATGACCCAGCACGAGCTTGAACGCTTCGCTGCCCTTGTCGCCGCAACGGAAGCAGCCAAATGGATCAAGGGTGCAAAGATTAGTGTGCCAACAGCAACGATGGAGCAACAGTTCTCTGTATACCACCGCCGTGGCTACGAGGCTGGTGCCGCTGCCGAGCGTGAGCGCAGGGCGTTTGAACTTGCCGAATGCTATCGGTGCGGCTGGGATGGCGGCGCTGCTGCCGAGCGAGAAAAGATAGCTCAATCATGGGACGCTTTGCACGATCAATATATGAAAGACCCGCTGCGCCGTCAGATGCCATTGAGCTATGAAATTGTAGCCAATCTGATTAGGGGTCGAGCATGACCAACGTTGTGCGATTCACAGGTATCACCAAGCTGGATATGCCTGCCGATCATGTCCTTGAATCCGCTCTTGGCAAGCTGGAAGGTGTAGTCATCCTTGGCTACGACAAAGACGGGCAGGAATACTTCGCGTCATCCTATGCCGACGGAGGCGATATGTTGTGGTTGCTAGAGCGTGCAAAGAAAGCACTATTGGAGGTGGCAGATGAGTGACATACCGCGTGAATATGTTGAGGCACTAATTCGCAAGACCGGCATGAGCTTCCACCTGGGTATGCCGCGTGAAGCCGTGATTGAGCAGATGACGAAGTTTGCCGACTTGTTGCGGAATGAAACACTCGAAGTGGCAGAGCATGCTATCCAGCGCGCAATGGATTTTGAACGAGAGGCGTGTGCAAAGGTGTGTGAAGAACTAGATGGCTATCAATATGCGAGAGCTATCCGAGCAAGGGGTGAGGAATGAACCTAAGAGAAGCAGCACAGCAGGCGCTCGACGAGCTGATAGCCGCCGACGGGATGCCGATATGCAACGAAACCGATATTCTTGATCTGAGCAAAACGATTGACGCTCTCCGCGCCGCGCTTGCTGAGGAAGCTATGCAGCGGCTGACGGATGTGCAGCAGGAGATGGTTGGGCCATCTATCAAAGAAACTAGGCACCATAAAGCAAATCGAATGCTTAAAGAGGCGATGGATAGTGATCGTGAAAACATTATCCGGAACATGCCTGACTTTGAATTTGACTTTTCTACAGAGTCTCAGAAGCGCAAGCCGCTGACGGATGAGGAGATTGACCGAGTGTGGCGATCTGTTGATTACAAGATTTCTTATGACAACTTCAGACTTGCGATTGCCCGCGCAATTGAACGAGCGCATGGGATTGGGGGTGAGGAATGACCCGCGACGACATTATCCGTATAGCGCAGCAAGCTGAAGTGCCGATACGCGGGCACTACGACGAACAAGGGCTTACGCCACAGGAACTTGAACGCTTCGCCGCCCTTGTCGCTGCTGCCGAGCGTGAGGAGTGTGCTGATGTGTGCGAAGGGCATTACGACACGGCACAAGCTGCACGCGCCATTCGAGCAAGGGGTGAGAAATGACCTGCCAATACTGCGAATACCACAAGCAGCGTGCTGTGTTGTGGAGACACGAGGCTTACAGGCTAGGCGGGACGCCATTGCCGTGGGACGCCGATGAAGCGATTGCAAAGGCGGTTGCGGCAGAGCGTGCGGCGTGTGCGAAGGTGTGTGAGGAAAATATGTTTTATGCAACAGGCGAGCAACACGCCGCCGCCATCCGAGCAAGGGGAGAGGAATGAGACTCAAGAACCTTGAATTTAGAAATCTTGATATTGATGGCCGTCCCGCTGAGATCGTTCAGTGGAACACGGACAGCACCGGCAAAGAGTATTGCTTCACCTTGTTGTTTTACGAGCGCGACAGCGAGGGATATCACATCTGTTTTGTGGGCGACCGCCCGCTGCAATACGAGGACGAAGAGATCATGTTTGCGATGATGAAGTACGGGCAGACAGTGATGGACGCTAAGTGGAAAGTGGAGGAGTTGCAGAAATGACTGTTAAGACTTCTTCTGACGGTGCTGCGGCAGTGGATCAGGAGTATCCTTGGAGGCCAATCGATACGTGCCCGGTGGGGCGTAAGGTGCAGCTCGTCAATAAAAAGATGGGTTGTGCCACGTACGGCATTTACAGCCGCAAAGATACATACTGGACACACTGGGCACCACTACCAAAGTTCATGGGGTCGATATGAATGACAAAGCGTTTGCGCAGGCCGGTATGGATATGTTTGAGGCCAAGGTCCAAAAGCTTCTTTCAGAATTTAATTTTTTAGCAGGAACCAAGCATGACAAAGAGCGACAAGATTCGAGCCCTTCTGACCCGCAACCCGAACCTGACAGTGGCAGCGGTAGCCAATAAGCTGGGCGTATCCACAGTGACGGTCTATGCCGTGCGTAGCAGGATGCGAGCTGAGTCTGCCCCCATAGAAGTTGTTGCTGAGCCCACCCTGCCGGCTCTCGACGCATTCCAGATCGGCGGCAACCATTACACCAAGCTGGCAATTCAGCCGTGGGAAGTGATCGAGAACAACGAGATGGGGTTCTTCGACGGCAACGCGCTGAAGTATCTGATGCGTTTCCGGGACAAGGGCGGCGTGCAAGACCTTGAGAAAGCTCGCCACTATCTGGACAAGCTGATCGAATTGGAACATGGCCGCAACGCCTGAAGCCAAGGTTAAAGCTAAGGTTCACGCTAGGCTTAAGCAGGCTGGAGCTTACGCGGTGAACTACATCGGGGGTGCCTACGCAAACAACGGCACCCCTGATATTCTGGCTTGTTGCCACGGCAGGTTCATTGGTATCGAGTGCAAGGCAGGCCGGGGTAAGCCCACACAGTTGCAGCTACGCAACCTTGAAAAGATCGAGGCAGCGGGCGGGCTGGCGTTCATCATCAATGAGAAGAACTTGGAGGTGCTGGATGGACTCGAACAAAACACCGCTCGATCAAATTGGCGAGATTTTGACCGGCCAATTACTGACCCGTGCGCTGAGTGAAGAAGAGAACAAGTTACTGCGTAGACGCGAGCGCGACTTGGCCCGAAAGAAACGTCAGAGGGTGGTGCTGGCGGAAGGAATCGAACCCTCAACATCTTCATTACAAATGAAGCACTCTGCCAATTGAGTTACGCCAGCAAGTCTAACGATTAGACCCGACCATGATACCACTCGTACTTGACCTAGAAACTTTCTACGACCGCGATTACAGCCTAAGCAAGATAACAACAGAACAGTACGTACGTGATCCAAGATTCGAGACAATCGGTATAGCAATCAAGATTGGCGATGCGCCGACGCAGTGGTATCCACAACCAGAAGTAGCTGCTGCCCTTGCCAGCATAGACTGGTCGGATAAGATGGTTGTGTGCCAGAACACGGCGTTCGATGGTGCCATACTGGCATGGCACTATGACGTTTCTCCGCTGGCATGGGCAGACACGCTCGGCATGTCCCGCGCCCTCTATCCCCACGACAAATCACACAGCCTGTCCGCTCAAGCCACTCGCCTCGGCGTAGGTGTTAAGGGCACCGAAGTCCTCAACGCGCTGGGCAAGCGCTATGTAGACTTCTCCGCTGACGAGCTCGCTCGCTACGGTGCCTACTGCGTCAACGACGTCGAGCTTACCTACAGCCTGTTCCACAACTACCTCAGCATGGGCTTCCCCAAGCAGGAGCTGCGTCTCATCGACGCCACGCTGCGCATGTTTATCGAGCCTCGGCTGGTGCTGGACAAAGACCTGCTTGTCTCCCACCTCGTCGCAGTTAAAGACTACAAGCAGCAGTTGCTTGAGGACGTACGGGATACACTCATCGGGGACTACTCCGACCCCGAGGCGGTGAAGGTGCTGCTCGACAGCGGCACCGATGGCATCAAGACGCTTCTCATGTCTAACCCCAAGTTCGCTCAGCAACTCGAACGCCTCGACGTTGAGCCCCCCATGAAGGTCAGCCCGGCCACAGGCAAGCTTGCGTATGCCTTCGCCAAGACCGACGAAGCCTTTAAGGAATTGGCCGAGCATCCCGACGTACGGGTGCAGGCACTCGTCGCTGCGCGCCTTGGCAACAAGACCACGCTCGAGGAGACCCGCACGGAGCGGTTCATCGGCATGGCTGGGCGCGGTGCGTTCCCTGTGCCCCTGCGCTACTACGGCGCCCACTCCGGGCGCTGGTCAGGCCAAGACTCGGTGAACCTCCAGAACCTTCCATCTCGCGGGCCGTATGCCAAGGCACTCAAGCGTGCTATCAAGGCGCCTCCGGGTCATGTCGTGATCGACTGCGACTCCGCACAGATCGAAGCCCGGTGCCTAGCATGGCTGGCGGGTCAGCATGACCTCGTGCAAGCTTTCCGGGACAAGCAGGACGTCTACAAAATCATGGCCAGCCACATCTACAACGTGGCCCCGGATCAGATCGATAAAACCCAGCGACAGGTAGGCAAGGTCGTGGTGCTCGGGGCAGGCTACGGCGTCGGCCACGGCAAGCTCAAGTTGTTCCTCAAGTCCATGGCCGGTGTCGAGGTGACTGAGGCTGAGGCCAAGCGCATCATCAACTCCTACCGCAATACCTACGACTGTATTCCCTATCTCTGGGACTCCGCCAACCGCGCTATTCAAGCTTTGGCCAGCGGTCAGGAGATGGTCATCGACGTGCCTGAGCTGGTACGCGTAGAACCCGGCAAGGGGCTCACCCTGCCTAGTGGCCTGCACATCCAGTATCCCGGCTTGCGCCGCGAATACAACGAAGACAACAAACCCGAGTGGCGCTACACCACCAAGGGTTTGCCCACCCGCGTATACGGGGGCCTCTGCGTGGAGAATTTTTGTCAGGCTATCGCCCGCTGCGTGGTGGCCGAGCAGATGCTGCGCATCCGCAAGCGCTACCCCACCGTGCTCACGGTGCACGATTCCGTGGCCTGTATCGCACCTCAAGACGAGGCGGAAACCGCGATGGCGTACGTCGTCGAGTGCATGTCATGGAACCCGAAATGGGCGGTCGGTTTGCCTCTGTCGTGCGAGGCAGGAATGGGTGAATCATACGGTGATTGTTAGGGTAAACTGGGTTCCATACTAAGGAACCCACAATGGCACTCGCGCACTCATACTCATCCGTTAAAGATTTTGAGGGGTGCCCGCGTCGGTACCACGAAGTCCGCATTCTCAAGAAGTTCAAGTCACAAGACACCGAGGCCACGCTATACGGCACCGCTGTGCATAAAGCATTCGAAGACTACATCCGGGACGACACGCCGTTGCCCGCGCAGTTCAAGATGTTTGAGCTGTTCGTAGCGCCGCTGAAGAAAGTTAAAGGCGACGTGCTGTGCGAACAAAAGATGGCCATCCGTGCCGATTTCACACCGTGTGACTTTTTCGATAAGGCTGTATGGTTCCGAGGCGTGCCCGACTTCTTGGCGATCAACAAGACCAAAGCCCGAGTAGCGGACTACAAAACCGGGAAGTCTGCGCGCTTTGCAGACCCCGACCAGCTAGAGCTGATGGCGGCAATGGTCATGGCGCACTACCCAGAAGTGCAAACCGTGTCCGGCATCTTGTTGTTTGTGGTGGCCGCGAAAGTAGTTAAGTCAGAATATACGCGAGCTGACCTCCCGAACATCTGGTCAAAGTGGGCGGGACGCGCTAGTATGATCGAGTCAGCAGTGGAACACGGTGCGTGGGGGGCGAAGCCCTCCCCATTGTGTCGCTTCTGTCCGGTAAGCAACGAGGCATGCGAGCATCGGTAGGGCTCTGGACCCTAGCCAACGGTGGGATAAAACCGTGGCAGTTGTAGGCAGGTTCCTCCCTAGGAATCTCCCCTGCTGATACAACGGACACTCCGGAAAGACGGGGCGCACTCTTCCTTGGAGCTGTCATGGCCGCAAAACCACGTAATTACAAGCGTGAATACGAGTTGTATCAGGGCACCCCGGAGCAGTTGAAGAAGCAATCCGAGCGCCATAAAGCTCGCCGTGCGTATGTAAAAGCGAACGGCCCTGTGCCTGCCAGCATGGACATTGACCACGTGAAGCCTTTGAGCAAAGGCGGCACCAGCAAACTAAGCAATCTACGGGCTGTGCCCAAGTCGAAGAACAGAAGCTTTGCGCGTACCAGTACGAACAAAGTCAAATAACGCAGGCTTACAGTTAGGGAAGTTGCATGCAGATCGTGGAGAACCGCGCACTGCTCTTTGTCACGCGCAAAGCAGATCAGATTAAAGCCCTGATTCCGAAGTCGCACATCATCGAGCGCAATGGCGCGTTGGCAAAGATACTCGTCAACTGGGGCCCGGACGAGGTGCAGATTCTGCGCAACCTCAAGATCAAAGCGCCGCCGCATCCCATACTGGGTACTTACGATTGGCCCGGCGTCTACACGCCGTTCGAGCATCAGCGCACCACGGCTGCGTTTCTGGCCACACACCCACGGTGTTTTTGCTTTAACGAGCCCGGCACAGGCAAGACTAGCGCTGCCGCATGGGCAGCTGACTACCTCATGAACAAAGGCCGCGTGAAGCGCGTGCTGGTGATCTGCCCGGTGTCGATCATGGACACCGCGTGGCGGGCGGACTTGTTCCGTACGGTGATGCACAGGACAGTGGCGATTGCCACAGGGGACAGAAGAAAACGCGAGGCCGTAATCGCGGGGAACTACGAAGTCGTCATTATCAATTTCGACGGCGTAAAGGTAGTCACTCCGGCACTCGCGGCAGGAGAATTCGATCTTATCATTGTCGACGAAGCCAATGCAGTAAAAAGCGTATCGACTGACCGCTGGAAGGCGCTCGCCTCGCTCATTCGCGCCGATACTCGGCTGTGGATGATGACCGGCACACCGGCCTCTCAGTCGCCGCTCGACGCGTACGGGCTAGCTAAGTTGGTCAATCCTGACAACGTACCTCGATTCTTTGGGGCATGGCGCGATAAAGTCATGACCAAGATCACGCAATACAAATGGGTGCCACGTAATGACTCTCAGACTATTGTGCATGACGCGCTACAGCCGGCTATTCGGTTCACGAAAGAAGAGTGCTTGGACCTGCCCGATCTGCTCTATGCGACCCGGGAAGTGCCCCTTACACCGCAGCAACAGAAATACTACAACGCCATCAAGCAAGAGATGATTACTCGGGCTGCCGGAGAAGAGATCACGGCGGCTAATGCCGCTGGCATGCTCAACAAGCTCCTGCAAATCTCGGCTGGGTGCGCGTATACCGACTCCAAAGAAGTCATTCAGTTTGACATCAAGAACCGTCTGGCGGAGCTGGTCAGCATCATCGAGCAAACCGACCGCAAGGTGTTGGTGTTCGTGCCATTCCGGCACGTGATCGACATGCTGCGCGACGAGCTTACCGCCTTCACCGTAGACACTATCCACGGCGGCGTAGCCGCAGGCGCTCGGGCGGATATTATCAAACGCTTCCAGACCCAAGACAGCCCGCAGGTGTTGCTGCTGGTGCCGCAGGCCACAGCGCATGGCATCACGCTTACCCGCGCCGATCAGGTGGTGTGGTGGGGGCCGGTGTCTTCCACCGAGATGTACCTGCAAGCCAACGCTCGAGCGCACCGCCAAGGCCAGACACGCAACGTCACGGTCACGCACCTGCAAGGCAGCCCTGTCGAGAAACGAATGTACGCCATGCTTCAGAACAAAATCGACTTGCATCAATCGCTAGTTGACCTGTATAAACAGGAGATAAGTTAACTGTGTTAATACCAAGGAGACCACGATGGACGCTGCGAAATTAGTACAAGTTTATTTGAAGATGCGAGACGCTAAGGAATTGATGGTACGAGAGCACGAGACGAAGCTATCCGAACTGACCGCACAGATGGAAACGATTGAACAGGAACTTTTGGAAATCTGCAAAGCCACAGGACAAGACGGCGGCAAGACCACGTACGGGTCTTTCTCCAAGACGATCAAGACGCGCTATTGGACAAACGATTGGGACAACATGTATGGATTCATCAAGGAAAACGATG
The DNA here is from genome assembly GCA_003820635.1 of Verrucomicrobiaceae bacterium. The sequence goes on from RPOS01000295.1 coordinate 8,128, forward strand.
TGCCGCAGATTCTCGAACGACGAATCCACCAAGGAAATTTTAAGGAATTCATGGAAGCAAACCCTGATAAGCTGCCAGTCGGCTTGAACGTTGACTCGAAGTACAGCATCACTGTACGTCGGGCAAAGTGACGCCTATACCCAATTAACCAAAAGGAACAACCATGAGCAATCTGACTCTATTCAATTCCGGCGTATCCCTGCCTGACTACCTGCGCAACGAAGACGACATCACCAAGTCACTGGCGGGGCAAAGCAACTCCAAAACCATCCCCATCAAAGGCGGCGTGTGGCGCATGGTGTCCGGTGGCGAGGAGATTGCCCGCAACGAAGACCGTGCCATGAATGTCGTGATCGTGGCCGCTGCCAAGACTAATTCCCGTACGTTCTTCATCGGCAAATACGAAGAAGGCAAAGACGTGGGTCCGACTTGCTGGTCTGCCGATGGTGTTAAACCCAACGAAGAAGTGCCTGCCGAGCAGCGTCAGTTTGATAATTGCGCCAACTGCCCGCAGAACATCGAAGGCTCCGGCGACGGCAAGACCCGCGCCTGCCGCTTCAGCCGTCGCTTGGCTGTGTCCCTTGAGAACGACATCGGTGGTGACGTCTATCGCCTGCAACTGCCAGCCAAGTCTATCTTCGGCAAGCCGGTTGATGGCAAGATGAGCCTGCAAGCCTATGCCAACTTCCTGTCCGGTCACGGTGTGCCGATCAGCGGCGTGGTGACTGAGATGCGTTTCGATACTGCCGAGGCTGTGCCGGTGCTGCGCTTCAAGGCCGTGCGTCCGCTGACTCGCGAAGAGTGGGAGTTGTCGAAAGCTTCAGGTGTTTCTGAGGAAGCCCGCCGAGCAATCGAGTTCAAGTTTGCGGTCAAAGCTGACAAGACCCCGGCACTGCCCGTCGCGTTCACGCAGAGCCCAGCAGCAGTTGAGGTGGCAAAAGTAGAGAGTTCTATCGAAGAAGTAGTAGAACCGGTTAAAAGGACCAAGAAAGTAGTTGTTCCTGACGTACCCACAGATAAGCCGAATGTTTCGGATATTCTGAGCGACTGGAGCACGGACGACGATGAGTGATTCACGCGGGTATAGCACAGCGCTAGTACAGCAAGTGGCTGCGGCTGACCCGTCGTTGCCGACTATCCGCCTAGCCAAAGTGTGCATTGACCGAGGCGTCTCGGTCTGGGAGGTGTCACGAAAGCTAGGCGTTAGTCGGCCTATCATCTATCAGTGGTTTCGTGGGAAAGTAACCCCTCGAACCAAGCATTTAGAACAGATTCTTATTTTGGTTTCTCAACTTGAGTCGGCATAATCAGTATCGAGGCTAGGCTGCGCTGATCCCGTAGCGACGAGGCGGACCACGGGGCCGCCGCCTCACCTTTTCCCCGCTAACCGAATCCCGTGTGAGGCTACGTGAGCACCACCTTCCTAGACGCCATACTGCCGTCTGCTGGTACGTATTGTGTTGCACGTATCAACAGCAAAAATAAAAAAGCAGTCCAACATAGGTTTTGCAGTACCAAAGAAGAAGCATCTCAAGCAGCTCAGGAGATGAACAAAGAGTTCTGGAATGTGTATGTGGCAATGGCTACGTACGCAGACCCTGCGGCAGGTCGCACTGCCGCAAATGCAGTTGAGATGAAGTGCCTGTTCCTTGAGCTCGATAGCCATGACGGCGTGCCGTATGCGACGCCATCCGAGGCCAGCAAGGCGCTTAAAAAGTTTGTCGTAGACACTGGCCTGCCCAAGCCCACAATCGTGTTCTCAGGGCGCGGGGTGCAGGCATACTGGGCATTCACCGAGCCTGTTCCGATTGCGGAGTGGGTGCCGGTCGCACGGGCGCTCAAGGCGTTCTGTTTCGCCCACGGTCTGAAGATCGACCCGCAGGTGACGGGTGACGCTGCACGTGTCATGCGCATGCCCGGCACGGTTAACTACAACTCTCCAGATCAGCCGCTGGCGGTGCTGGTACACCTCGGCCAGCCTGCGCCGTTCTCGGTGTTTCGTTCGTGGTTCCCGGCCCCTGCCTCTGAGCTTGTGCCTGCGGCAGCACTGGGTATGGACGACATCACTGCCTCGTTAGCGCGCAGCGGTGGCGATCTGCCGGACTGTGAGTTCTCGCTGTTGCTCGACAAGAGCCTGCGTGGGGCTGGCTGTGCGCAGGTCAAGCATGCCTATGAGCAACAAGCGTCAGTGGTGGAGCCCCTGTGGCGGGCTGTGCTGTCGGTCGCTGCCACCTGCGTGGATGCCGATATTGCGATACATACCGTGTCTGAGGAGCACCCGGATTATTCCCCCGGGGCGACTATCGATAAAGCTCAGCGCGTTACCGGCAAGCCGTACACCTGCCAGTGGTTTCGGGATAACTACCCTGAGAACTGCAAGGGGTGCACGCACAAGATCACCAGCCCCATCATGCTGGGGCGCATGGTTCCGGCTGCACCTGTTGTGGTCGAGGACGGTGCCGAGGTCTACAAGGTCGAGCACACCATCCCGGACGCAGACGGCGCGCATCTGGAAGTGACGGTCAATATCCCGGTCTATCCGTTCCCCTACTATCGGGGCGCATCGGGCGGGGTGTACTGCAAGAAGACTGACGCCGACGGCGAGGAGACAGTCATCGAGGTCTATCCTCAAGACTTATACCTCACCAACCGATTCTACGATTCGGACGACCACGGCGACGGCGAGGGCGAACTACTGGGCGTCTGTCTGCACCTACCCCACGACGGCGTGCGTGTTTTCTACGCCCCTGCCACAGCCCTTCTTAATCGGGAGAAACTGCAAACTACACTGGTTAAGCACGGTGTCGTTGCCTACAGCAAACAATGGGATGTCATCATGGCCTACTTCGCTTCCGCAATTCGTAAGCTTCAAAAAGACGCCAGCGCCTGCAAGACCCGCAGCCAGATGGGGTGGACTCCTGATGAATCAGGTTTCGTTGTGGGTGAGATCGAATACACCATCGCGGGCCCCAAGCTCGCACCCCCTGCCAGCAGCACACGGCAGTTAGCCCCGGCCTTCCAGCCAGCAGGCAGTCTCGAAGAATGGAAATCAATCGCCAACTTCTACAACCGGCGCGGGCTTGAGCCGCATGCCTTCACGTTGTTCTGCGGCTTTGGCTCGGTGCTTATGCCGCTGCTGGGTGGTTTCGATGTGAAAGGTGCGGTTATCAATCTGGTGTCGAACGAATCCGGCACCGGCAAGACCACCGCCATGATGGTCAAGGACTCCATCTTCGGTAATCCAGCCAAGCTGCTGGGCTCCTCAGACGATACCTACTTGGCCAAGTTCCAGCACATCGGCATGCTGAACAACATCAGCCCGTCATTCGATGAGATGACCAATACCAAACCCGAGGAGCTGTCCGATTTCATTTACTCGGTCACGCGAGGCCGCGCTCGGCACCGGATGGATTCGCAGGCTAACAAGCTGCGGAACAATAACACCACGTGGAGCAGCATCGTCGTCACCTCCAGCAACTCGGTGTTCTCCGATGCCATCAGCAGCATCAAGGCAACGTCTGGTGGTGAGCAAGCCCGACTCATCGACATCTACGTAGCAGGCAGTGCCGACATCTCCAAGACTGAGGCGGATGAAATCTTCCGCAAGCTCGCTAGCAACTACGGCGTTGCCGGGCCGATCTTCGTCAGCTTCGTCCTGAAGAACAAAGCGCTGGTCATTGAGACACTGCACCAGATGCAGCGCAAGATCGATGAGACGCTGAACTTGGACAAGTCAGATCGCTTCCACTCCGGCACGTTGGCATGCTCCTTCACCGGTGCCTACTTCGCACGTCAGATAGGGCTGATCGACATCGAGATCGCGCCGGTCTATCAGTACATGCTCAAAGAGCTGGCAGGCGTCAAGATTTCGAACAAGGCGTCCGTCAGCCACGGTGACTCCCTCGCAGCGGAAATCCTTGGCCGATACATCAACGACAACTTGTCCAACGCCCTCATCATCGAGTCGCCCAAAAACGGGCTGCCCTCAGCCCCGATTGAGGCACCACGCAATGCGCTGAAGTTACGCTACGAGCCCGACCGCAAAGAGCTATGGATACCGGCACACGAGCTCCGTTCCTATCTGGTCGAGCATCAAGTCGATGTGCGGCAGACAATCAAAGGTCTGGTGAGCCTGAAGATCATAAAGAACGACGGCAAGGCGATAGCCAAGCGGATCGCAGCAGGATCAATCGGCAGCATGAGCGTGCCGTCCGTGCGCAGTTATTGTTTTGATAGCGATGCAGTGGGTGTAGCCAATGCGCTTGAAACTTCCTGATGAGATCAGGATTCTGACCATCCTCGGTGCGCAATACTTCATCCCTTGGGAGGACGTGCGCAAGGGGTGTTCATTCTTCTTGCCGACAACAGCAACAGATAAGCAGGTGGCCGAACTACTGGCCCCTGCCGAAGAACATCTGCAAATCTCACTCGGTGTAGCTAACCGCTGCGAATACGGACGCTACGGCGTCCGTATCTGGCGGCTTGAGTAGTTACTCCTTCTTCCCAAAAATCTGAGCCTTGGCAGCCTGCACCCATTCCAGATTCTTGTTCTCGTACCGCTCAACATCCTGCTTCGTCTTCAGGCGCTCAGCGCTGTCCGGGATAGACTTGGCGCCGTTGGCACTCTCAAGGTACTTAATGTACGCCCGAGTCTGCTCGATCTCTTGCAAGGCTTTGTTCACCAGCTCCGCCATCTTCAGCTTGTCCGCGTTCTTCTCGTAATACTTCATCGCGGCGTCGATGTCTGTTTTCTCCAGTTGCGCAAGCGCACGCTTGACCGGCATCACCTTGTTGACCAGATCGTAGAACTCTTCCTTCGGTCCAGTCGGCACTTCCGGTGTAAGGTACTGGCTCAGGAACCAATACTTGCTCAGCGGCCTGTCCGTCTTGTTCGGGTTGACCATCTGATCGACCAGCATATTCATCAGCGGCACGACGCCACCCAAGTATCCCCGTACGGTGTTGTCGATAATGACCGGCGAAAGCTCAAGTCCCAAATCGTCAAACGCATATTTGGCAATCGCCTTGGCTAGCTCACTAGTTGAGCTAGTGGTCTGAAACTCAGCCGGCAGACCCTTTTGATATGTGCCTACCAGCGGACGCCCAGTTAGCAACGAGTGGTTTGTAAAGGCTTCCATCACAGGGCGAATCGCCTGCGGCACTGGCGTCACCCGGCCCACATACTGCTCAAACGCGTAGCCCAACACCTGCCGCACCACTTCGTTGGTCAGTTGCTCCTCCTCGGTGCCGCGCCGGGTCATGTATTGCACCAACGCTTCCACAGGTACTTTGAACAACGCAGCCATGTCGCCCGGCACCGGCAGTTTCTTGCCGCCGATAATCCAGTTGTTGGACCGTTCATCCAATGTTTGGTCTTGGTATTCCTCATCGTCGCTGTTAGCCAAAGCATAGATCAGCGCGAAGCCCGTCATCTTGGCCGCCTGTGTCCAGAACAAGCGCTTGGCCACAGCCTTTTCCGTGTTGCTCGAGCCGCGTCCAACCATACTACGCAGCAACAAATCGCTCGACTGCAAGTAAGCATTGAAGAATGGAACAGTGGCAACGCCCAGACCAATCGTTTTGCTGGCGCCACGACGCCGGAAGTTGATGAACTCCCGAGCCCGAGCAGTGGCAAGCCCCACGTTTTTGTTTTCTTCCGCCATCGTCCGGTCGTAGATCGCCTTACGCATGGCCAAGTCCGACGCCCGCGTAATCGATTCCAGCCGGTGGTGCAGCTCACTGAGCCAACCGCGTTTGGAGTAGCCCATGCTGAACAGAATAGTTTCTGCTGGGTTACTGGCGTTGTAGTCGATGTTCCCGACCAACCCCTTCTTGGCAAAGTCTTTGGTGAACTCGTGATCTTTGCCGAACACCACTTCATGCCCGGCAATCCGCAGAAAGTTCGTAACTGCCGGCACAATCAACCGCGACGGGCTTCTTACGCCAGACTGCACAAACGCTCGTTGAATATCGTCTGTCACCTGCTTGGCCACGAACGGCGGCATCACCGTCACAATCTTGCGCAAGATGTTGGATACCTGCGCGAACAACTTAACGATGGTCAGCTTCGGCTCCGGTGCATCTGTAAACGCTACCGCATCCCAGTGTGACCGCACTTCAAAGTATTCTTCCTGCCCTTTTTTGTAAGTCCTGACGACATTCCCCGCGTTGTTTGCGGATGTCTTGTTGCCATACAAGCGCCGAGCTTGGCCCATATCCGCCAGCAAATTAAGCGTGGTCGATGCTGCATCCTGCTTGATTGTCTGCTTGAGCATCCACCCCATCAGCTTGGTGTGGTTGTCGAACACGTTGCCCACTTCCCGCTGCGTGCTACCCACAAACTTCGGCAGAGAGCTTAGTTGCGACAGACCGCGACCCGTTGTGCGCTTTGGCGAATACTTATCAAAGAAATCTTCCACTCGGTCAAAGGGCACATACCCGGCAGCGTCTTTCCACTCCTGCGATGTCTCTTTCGAGATGCGCCCCACGTCAACCAACTTGTCGATCATGTACGCCCGCTGCTGATCCATAAGGTCAGCAACCTTCTGAATCTCCGGGTTAGCCTTCAGCCCGCGCAGGGCGGCATCAATCTGTTCCTCGGGAGACCGGTCATCCTTTTGTACCAGCTTGTGAATGGGGAATAGGTCTTGTTTTTTCTTCTTGCGCTCCACATTCTCTTGCCGCATGGCATCAAGGCGTCGAGCTTCCAGCATCTTGCTGGCCTCGGCATAGCCCAACTTGAAGTCCATGCCTTTGGCATCACTCCAGTTCTTGATAGTTGCCAGCACATCGGCTATCGACCCGCCCGGCCCCGCATTGTCGGTTACGATGTACTGCCCTGTGGTAGCGTCTTTCTCAAGCCCACCAGTGTTTACGAAAGCATTGAACAAAGCTTCCGGGTCTTGTGCTTGCCGGATCAACAGTTCAGGGTTTGTAATACCGGTAAGTTCGTCGCGCACCGCGCCGTCAAACAGAATGTTCATGCGGTTAACCACGGAGGCGCTAGCATCGGCTATCTCCGTGCGGAATCGAGTGACATACGACACGTCATCCGTTTCGGTAAATATCCGCACAACATCTTTCATCGCCGTCTTAAATGCACCGGGCGCTTCCTTCATCAGCTCGCTTTGCGCGGCCAGTCCCTCGGTGGGGCTGGGTGCGCGCAGGCTCTTGCGAACATCGCCTTCCTCTTTAATAACGCGCGGCGCAAAAACCTCTTTAATATCGTTATAACCTGTACGACGCGGGCGTGAGTCACCATCGAAATGAACAATTGGATACTTG
>RPOS01000296.1 GCA_003820635.1 Verrucomicrobiaceae bacterium
AGCAGTTTATTGATCAATGCCGTTTAATTGTTCAGAACATGGCCCAGGAACCCAACTCGAACACCGACAAATTGCAGAACAAATCAAAACCATCTTCTGTGAACAGTTCCCCGTCATCGGAGAAGCTGTGTTCTCAACAAATTAAAAACTTAATTGAAAAGTATAAAGATCCTGAAGAGGCAAGGAAGTTTCTTCAGGATGCTGGAATTATTGATGAGCAAGGTGACTTAATGCCACCGTATCAACCTGTAAATTCCACAGAAGGACTAGACCCAGACGACAAATCAGATGAGCCGCAACGGTTCAGTCGTTTGTTTTTCTGAATCTGTTTGAAGCGGTTGGTGTGGTGGATGGTGAGTACTCTCTTGTACTGACCTGCCCGCCGTCCACCGGCGACGGAATGCCTAGTGACTCCTGAAAAACTACGAACGAATCGTAGCACCGGATCCGTTGCGCCACAGGGGATCCGGTAAATTTCCCGTATGGGAATACGGACCTGAGATGTCCCTAAACTCATTCATTAGTCCAGCTTATCAACCACATTCAACTCCAATGCAACTCCTCAAATTTTCCAACGGCAACGGCAAGCTCAAGAACCGTTTGATCTTTTCGCTGCCTGCTGGCCACTCATGTCCACACGCTGGTGTGTGCAAGACATTTGCTGACCGTGTCACCGGACTCATTACTGACCTGCCACAGTACACGGGCACAGAGGCAGATGAGTTCCGCTGCTTTGCCGCCATGGCAGAGGTGCGGCCCAACGTTCGTGCGGCACGATGGCACAATTGGGATCTCATTCGTGAGGTCATCCACTCCAATGGCAGCCAAGCCGTGCTGCTCCGTGACCTGATCGACCTGTCACTCACGATGCAAGCACCGAAAGAACTGGTGCGCGTCCACGAGTCTGGTGACTTCTGGACTGAGAACTACATGCGGGCTTGGCTGATGGCTGCGGCACAGCGTCCCAAGCAAACCTTCTATGCCTATACCAAGTCCCTTGGCATGTGGTATAACCTGCGTGACCAGATCCCATCCAACTTTTATCTCACTGCATCTCACGGTGGGACGCTCGATTACTTGCTACCTAAGTACGGTGATGTGTTCCAGCGCATTGCCTATGTTGTCTACACAGAACAGCAAGCGGAGGAGCTGGGTCTTGAGATCGATCATGACGACAGCCATTGCTTAGGCGACAAACCGTTCGCACTCTTGGTGCATGGCAGCCAACGTGCTGGATCTGATGCCATGAAGGCACTGACTCAACGCAAGAAGGAAGGTGGCTTCGTCGGGTATGGCAAGTCAAATCAGAAGACAATCTGAAGTGTCTTGACAAGGGTGAAAGATCGGATAGTATCTGTCCGTCTTTCATCCTTTTATGTCGTACGTCATTGCTACCTGGAAAGATAGCCGCCCATTTGCCATCACAGCTTGTAAAACATCCAATGAATTTCAGTTAATTCCGCTAGATTCAGAGGTAGCTCTGAACAAGATCTTCTCCCATCCATACCGGGCTGGTGCTCAGCAGATCTTGACGTGGATTAACAAAAATGACCGCAGCCTTGCCCGTGAAGAACTCAGCGTTTGCGATGAAGCCCGCTTCCGCAAATGAGAAATGGTACGTCTTTGATGTGGAGACCGACGGACTTTATGACAAGGCTTCCAAGGTTCACTGCATTGTCATCTATGACATCAACGGCCAAAGCACTTTGTCTTTTGGTCCTGGCGACATTGACTCTGCTCTTGAGTATCTGCGTAGTGCTGATGTTCTTATTGGCCACAACATCTGCTTTTATGACGTACCCGTCTTAAAGAAGTTGTATCCAGACATTGAAATCAACGCACGCATCATTGACACACTCATCTGTACTCGTTTGATTTGGCCCAAAGAGGTTCTCTATGAGCTTGACATTGAACAATATCCGCAGGTTCCAAAGAAGAACCGTGGATCCGCATCGCTTAAGACATGGGGATGGCGCTTGGCCAGCCACAAGCTTGACTTCAAAGACTTCACTGAATACTCAGAGGAGATGCTCAAGTACTGCGTCCAAGACGTGGTGGTCACCTTCAATCTTTGGCAGCTTATCGCCACGCAAAATTATGAAGCATCGTCCCTTCTCTTGGAGCATGACTTTGCTTTGGCGATTAACAAACAAATTCGATCAGGTGTTCCTTTCGATTTGGATGCTGCTTTTGATTTGGTGGATAGCTTCCGAGCAAAGGAAGCAGAACTTGTATCACACCTGAAGGAAATCTTTCCACCCATCAAACATGAGTCAACATTCATTCCAAAAGTAAACAACAAGAGTCGGGGCTATGTCAAAGGAGAACCATTTGTAAAAGTCAATTATGAAGAGTTTAACCCAGGTTCACGTCAACAGATTGTTGATCGCCTGTACAAAAAGTATGGATGGACTGCAGACAAAACAACTGAGAAAGGTAATCCAGTTCTCGATGATGATGTATTAGAAAAGCTTCCGTATCCAGAAGCTAAAACGCTGGCTGAATATATGTTGATCAAGAAACGTCTTGGTCAAATCGCTGATGGTAACAATGCTTGGATCAAACTCTATAACAACGATACCGGTTGCATCCACGGTGATGTTACTACTAACGGTTGCATTACTGGGCGCTGTTCACACCGCAATCCAAATATGGGTCAGGTCCCGGCAGGTTACTCCCCTTATGGAAAGGAGTGTCGAAGTTTATTCATTCCTCCTGACGGGTGGGATCTCATTGGCGTTGACGCTAAGGCACTTGAGTTACGCTGCCTTGCTGGATACCTTGCCCTTTGGGATAACGGTGATTATGCAAGGCTAGTGACCGATGAAACAGTTGACATCCACACCTACAACCAAAAACAATTTGGTGTAGAGACCAGGGACATCAGCAAGCGTTTGCTCTATGGCATGCTCTATGGGTGTGGCTCTGTAAAGGCAGGCTCCATCATTGATCCAAATCTTAAGGATGAAGATGAGTTGCGCATGCTTGGGCGTAACGCTATCGATGGTTTTATGCGTGGTGTTCCAGCATTGAAATCATTGAAGTATGAAATTGATAAGACAATTGGCTTGCGTGGTTATTTGATTGGCCTTGATCGTCGTCAGTTGTACTGTCGTTCTGCTTTCAAAGGATTGAATGTGTTGTTGCAATCAGCAGGTGCAATCCTCATGAAGCAAGTTGTGATTAACATTCACAACAACATCAAAACAAACCTTGGCTTGGAGTACGATCATGACTGGCAGCAACTGCTGATGGTCCATGACGAAGTCCAGCTAGCATGTAAGCCCCAGTACACCGACGCCATTAGGGAGCAGGCCATGAAAGCTTTCCCGCAGGCACAGGAATTCTTTGGGTTCCGTTGCAATATTGAAGGCGACTCTCGAGTAGGATCCGACTGGTCTCAAACGCACTGATGGACTACGTTGACATCACTCAAGTTGAGCAGTGTCCTATCTGCGAGGTTAGCTGGATTCATTCCTACATTCCTCAAGAGTCTATAGATAAAGGCTATTATTCTTCTACTCAAAAGTTTTTTAGCCGTGTTGTTGGTGTGGAGTATTTGGGGACTGACTGTGTCAATCATTATCAGTGTCCTGATTGTAATAGCTGTTGGGATCGAAAGGGTCAATTAGTTAAAATAGACAATCCACCCAATGTCTCGTCCTTGAGGTAAGACGTTAAACTGCCTCTCACACAACCTTCTGGAATCACATGAACCAAGCTTTTGTTTGTGCTCAAACCACCGAGGAACCCCGCGAGGTTTCTATCTCTGCTACCTCATATGCTTTGAGGTGCAATGTTTTGTTGCCGCCTGTGGGTAACAAAGCACCTACTGCAATTGAACTCAACGTCTACGGCAAAAACTCAGAGCGTTTTGCACGCACTGCAAAGAACTCTCTGATCTATATCCATGGTGCCAAGCTGCGGTATGACCTTGAGTCACGTACGCATTCACTGCATGGTGGTGTGATCACTCCAGTGACTGAATCATTTCCGATTCTTAACACTATCATCTTGAGTGGGCGTTGTGTCAAAGACATCCAGCAGGATGATCCACGGGCATTCAAGACAACAGCAGAAGGTTTGATGATCTGTAACCAGACGTTGTCTGTGAATACTGGTCGCAATCAAGCTGATCTATTCAACTTCTATGCCATCAATTCACACCAAGACAAACTGAATAACGCACAGTTGCTTGTTGACTTTACACGCAAAGGAACTGGCTTGACGATCAATGGTCGTCTGGTTACAGATTCTTGGCAGGATAAAGAAAGCAACCAACGGCGTTCTGTTTCCAAGATCCAATTGGTATCCATGACACTGGCACCAAAGGTGTCAGGGGATACTGCTGCCCCATCCATCAAGCCTCAGACTGTTGTGGCTAGCTCAGACAAGGTTGCTCCTCTGTGGGGCGGCCGTACTGCTGAAGAGGCTGGTGATCCATGGACTGCTGCCTCTGGTGGTGGCCTGCCTGATCTGCCTGGTCACTATGGCAATGCACCTGACCTCGAAGAAGTTCCCTTCTGATGATTGAATCAACTCACGATCAATTCACTCTTCTTTACGAAGATGAAGACACCAAAGTTCTGCATGAATTCAAAGAGATTCTTGCTGACCGAGTTATCCAACACATGATTGATTTCCTCAAGGGGTGTGGATACATGGAAGACAGTATCTTTGAAACCATGAAGGAAATGTCCGATGATTACTTTAGTTTGTTAACTACTGCAACATGCGGAATGGAAAGGTGCAAGCCTGAGGCAGAATGATGCCACGTCCTGGGCATGACGTTAAACTGTCCACCCCTGACTACGAACCCATCATGACCTCTTCCATGGCTACCAAGAAAACTTCTGCGCTTGCAACCCGTGGGCTCGACTCCTTCCGGATGTTCCAGTCCAAAGAATTTGTATCTGGCTACCAGAACCTTGTCACAATTCAACCCCTAAACAAATCAAAAGTACGCGGTTGGTTTGTACGTAAATCCGATCTGGATACATGTGGATGGCTGGCAACTGAAGATCAGTTTGTCAAAGGCTCTGTCATCTGGGATTACAAGCAAACATTTGGTATGGCGCCTAACACCTCCATCGAGGAAGGCCTGAACTTTACTGAGCCACGTATTCAAATCCTGCTGCGCTCTCCTCTGATGGTTGAAGAAACCACAGGGATGCGTCAGACGATTGGCACCTTTGATAACCCAGATGTCAAAGAGTTGTTTGATGCTGACAAGATTGCAGCCGATCTTGCCAACAGTAAAGGTGAAATGTACAAGCGCAAGTACAGCGTGCGTACCAAGTACCTGATCTACATTCTGACTCAGGAGAACAAGCGTGCTCACAAGATCCCCATGGTTCTTACCCTGAAAGGATTGAATGGCACCGATGTGTCCGACAAAGTCAAGATGTATGAAAAGGAAATGTCCAAGTGCCTGAGCAAGGCACTGGACTCTGAAGTACCTCTGGCTTTCAATGAAAAGTTCTACGCCACTACCGTATTTGCTCCGGTACTTGCCAATGAAATGCGTGGCGCCAACAACGTTGAAATCTGCGCAATTGAATCTTTTGACATCCCTGATTATGTCGATCAAGACACCGCCGTCGAATCGCTGAGCCGCATGTCTATTCCTGATGAAGATCGGGAATCAACCTGGAAGTACCAGGAGATGTTTGGTGATTACATCAACCAACATGCACGGCAAGATGCTGAGAAGCTTGGCGGTGCCTATGGGATCAAGCAAGGTGTCGAGATTCTTCCCGTCACCCGCACCACGGATGCAGTCGATGTGAAAGCATTGCCTTCCCGTGATCCCATGACTGGTGAAGACAGTAGTCTCTGATCAGGTTTTGATGTCAGGGTTAGCCAAGTCTGTTTGATCAATAGCTTTGTTATTGAAAATAAACATGTCTTGGACTAACCCACGGATTACACCTTGACGTTGAGTGGCGATCTGCGCAAGCAAGGTCGCCATTTCTTTTAAGGTGCTAACCGAATTGCAATCTTCAATGGAGCGTTTAATTTTCTCAAGCCAAAACTTATCATCAAGCGTTGGTTCAATCTGGAATTGAGTTAGCGGTACGTATTTGATTTCTTCCATGGTGTATTTGAATTGCACTCATAGGTTACATCTATAGTAAACCCTAGTTCAAAACTTCAAAATGTATTAACAACTACAAATGAAACCAGAAGAAAAAGCTGCTGTTAAAGAGGGTGCTGCTACAGCGGCAATTGCTGGAGCCGTAGCCCTTGTTATTGGCAACCCCGTGTGCTGGGCTGGCGTTCTTTACGGAACGTATCGGATGGCACGCTTGGCCTACAAGCGGGCCAAGTATCGTGATACACTTCACGACAGAGGCCAGGACGCTGATCTCTTCATCTAACTCAACTCAAATCATGCAACTCCAAACCGAACTCAACCCTGCGCAAGCTCTCATTTGTTCACGGTCTAACATCCGTCGTGCATACGCAGACTTTGATGACACCGAAATCTCTGGCATTTATCTGCGAGATGATAATTGTGTTGTGGTGCGTTGTGATGGTAGTGAGCAGACTTACGACCTGACTTTGATTAAGACTGCCTTCCAGCAGTACACCCACCGTTTGAAGGATTTCTTTTCTTACCTTGGCCCTAACTATCGTGGCCCTAGTGTATGGCATAACAATGCTTACGTTATGTTTAAAGGGTGGAACTACACCCACGCGCTAGGACATCTGACTTCCAATGCAAAACTCCAGCAGCACTGGGCAGACAAATTTATCCACCTGTCAGACCCCAACAAAGTCGTTGCCCTCCTCCAGAATGATCAGACGGACCTGGGACATTTGGTTGCGCCGGATGGGCTTCGGAGCGCGGCTCGGCCAATTGACATGGAGTCTGACCTGGAGGAAAACCCCTCAGGCGTTCAAGCCAGCACTCCTGAACCTTACTGCTCATGTGGGTCCTTTCAGCGTCAGCTTCTTAATGTTTCGTTATTCCAACAAGAGATTGAAGGATTCAAGCCCTGGTGTATCCACCTGACTTGGTTCCATAAATACCGTGAGCTGCTGTGCAAGCGCACTGAAGTACGGAATGCACTGCCTAGTGGCACGCCAGACAAGTGCGTGGCATGGTGGTACGCTCCGCCCCAGGACCACATCAGTGATGGCAAGTTTGTACTACTGCATACCAAGTCAGGTGCTCAGGCACCTTTGACTCATTGGCGTACCTACCGACCAAAGGAGGTGTTCAGCCAAGAACATGCCTGGGATCTTTTCTTCAATATGATGGAGGCGGGTTATGTGCCATTCCCTGGTACTGCATTGCCACAACTGCAATCTGCTGTCAAAAAGAAATGACATTTGATCAAGAGCTATTTGATAGAGCAATGGATATTGTTGATCGATACGGCACACTTCCTAGCAATTCAATTGACAACCCAAAAGCCATGCCTGAAATTCACCATTATCATCTTGACGTTGATGACGATACCCACTGGGGTCTTGTTAAGCTAGGCGCAGAAATCAAAATGGACTATGAGGTCTATGCAGAAGAAGTTCTCAGAAGACATGTTGAAGCTACGCTCAATCAAAAAACTAAAGATTGAATACATTGAAGAAGATGACGGCAGCAGTACTATTCAAATTGAATGGGACAATGCCGATCCAGATCTTCAATGGTGGAATGACCTTGGTGAAGAAGGTCAAAAAACGTTTATCCTAGATTCACTCCAACAAGCACTTGATTGCTATGTCGATTGAAACCTACGGCCTTAGCTCTGAACAGTACGCAGAGTTTTTTGAAAGCAACTTACGTACTGCGGTTGCGCTTTACTTGCAGACCTTCAATGCTTTAGCTTCAGTTAATGTTGACTTCAAAACAATTTTTCGTTTGTATCAAGAAACTATTTATGTGACCAACGATGATTGTCGTCGGTACCAGAAAGCCAACAACCCTGAGGCTATTAAAGACAATGACTTGTTTGGGTTAACGCCTAGCCGAGAGGAACTGATGGAAGAAATTCAGTCCGTCAATGCCAAAGTCGACGCTCTTGTTGACTACCTCTCCAAGCTGGTAGAAACTACAACTGATGGTCTTAACGGGCTGGTTAAAGTGATCGACAAGGATTGATTTTTAAATTACCACTGTAGATGGTGGAACGTCCTGGTCATGACGTAAAACTGACCAGCACATCTCACCTTAACTCATGTTTGAATCCTTGTTTGCCATCGTCCTTCCGGTGGTTAAAGACCTTCTTTGGGCAGCGGCAGGTATGCTGCTGACCTATGCACTTAACAAAATTCAAACTCAATTTAATACCATCTGATCATGACTCACATCACCAAGACAAAACTTGACGATCTTAGCATCATCAAGCTATATGACCACTATGGTGCCCTGGAACGCTCTCTTCCTCTCCTTACTCCTGAGTCCCAGGAGTTGGCAAAAGCCGAGTTGGAATGTTGTGCCAACCTACGGTCTGAAAAGATTGATCGTATTTATTACGCGATGGCTGCCCATGAAGATGCTTTGGAGCGCATCAAAAAAGAAGGAGAGTTAATTGCACAGGCCAAGCGTCATCATGAATCTCAGCTGGCTCAACTCAAGAATCTACTAGGCTGGTTGCGGCGGGCACTGCCGCTTAACTCAAATAGAATCCAAGGTAAAAACTATGAGTTTGTCCTTTCTAAAAAGAAGGACTTCACGGTCGAGATCACGTCGGATCCGGAGTTTTGGCACACTGACGAAAGGAGTAAGTACTGCATTCAGCAGGAAACAACCACAACCAAAAGAATTGTGGTACGTTCAATATCAGGAGAAGTTCTCTCCGACAGAACAGAACCTAAAACAAAACTTGAAACCCTCCCCAACCTCGATGCCATCCGCAACGCTTACCAAAACGGTGAACACCTCCCGCCTGGAGTCAAAGTTGAACAACAATATGCAATCCGAAAGAACCGCCTCTTCTCTACCAAGTGGATGGAATCACAAGCACCCGAATATTTCGGAGAGCTTCTACAAGAATCTGATCCCGCCGACTGACCTAGAGGATGCACATATCTTGATGTGTTGCCACCAGCAGTCGGTCGATGACTTCCAGATGCAGATCGAGATGGTTGACATTGAGATCAGCATGCTCTGTGAAGATGGTCGTGATCTTCCTGTCTATCAAGAAAACAAACTTGATGAGCTGGAGGAACGCAAGCTTAAGCTGCTGTCTGGCAAACGGTTTCATCAGAACGCACGTCATGCCTACTGGTACATCACTGCACGTGGGGATAAAAACAACTGAAGTAAAATAACCTAACAACGTTGGTTAGGGGTTCCATGGCAAATGAAGAACAGCTTAGTAGATTACTGGCTAGCTTCACTGTCGATGGGACCCCTTTAACTGCGCTCATTGGTAACAAGCTGGAGTGGTCGGTCACTATCTTGACTGCTGCTATGTTGTCGAATGAAAATCTTGCAGCTTCTATGGAAGCAGAAGAGATGGTTGATGCAGCAATCAACTACTCCAATCTGATTCAAGAGCGCCTTGGTTATTACGAAAGTGTTAAGGTCCATTCCCTCGAAAGGCTGCTCGGCACTTAATAAAATTGCTGCTAAAGTACTTGGGTCTTCTTTCGTTTAAATGGAACCTGTTGTTGTGCCTAAGTTAACCGTATCATTTGCGGTTGACATTGATGTTGAATACAATTCCTTTGGTGGTAAGACTGCCGATGAAATTGCAGATGCTCTTCAAGATGATCTGGATGATCTTCTCTTTGAACTGAGTCCTCACGTCAAAGGCGTCTATACTTCTACAACAGCCATCAACTTCAATGACTGACGACCTCCTCAAGAAACTTAACACCACTGGCGCCTTTGATACTCCTTGGCTTAAGGAGCAGCTTCAAAGCTGGAGCGCAACAATGGAGCAGCGTAAGGCTGACTTCATGGAGCACATGTATCGTTGCTCTGGGCGCCAGGATGGCCTGTACAGTGGCTTATGGCAAGAGTTCTGCATCCGTGAAGCTGGCCCCTATTGCCGGGAAGATTACTTCCGTAGGTTGCAGTTTGTTAAAGACCTGGAAGAGGGAAAGTTTAAGGATGAAGAAATCCTAGTTTCCTGAAACCTAGCTTGAACTACAACTTAGAATAAGGGGATGTTCAGTATTAGAGCATTCCCTTTTTTATGGATGATCGATCTCCTATTGATGCCCTTAGGCAGCTTGATATTAATTACATCCTTTACGTAACAGAACGAAATAACCCCAAATGTAAACAAGCCAGGACAGATGATTGGTTAGAAGGCTATCATCAAGCTGTTAATGATCTTGCTTTTTACCTTGGCAAAGACAGAAACCCACAACAACCTTGAGAAAATCTACGACGACGCCTTCACTGAATTCACAAGAAAGATGCGTGAGCCCCAAGGTACAACAGCTAAAGACCGCAGGGAGGCTGATCCAAAAACCAGTCAGTTTATTAAAGAAAACTTTAAGCCGGAAGCTGACGTGCTTGCACCAGCCGACAAGAAGTGGTCTAGTTTCTTTTGTGAATCTAAAGCTAAAGCAAAAGAAAAGCTGCGTGAATATCTTGCAGATACCGTTAGTGAATTTGTTGACGCCAATGTGTTAAACGGCAATGAATTCTTTAACGTTCTACTAGAAGTTGTTTACGACAACTGGTTGTTCTACAAGAAAAACGCTGACGAAAACGAAAAGCTTCTTAAGCT
>RPOS01000297.1 GCA_003820635.1 Verrucomicrobiaceae bacterium
TTACAAAAGGAGATGAGTTATGCAGGACGCTACCGTCCAATCGATCCCACAGACGAGCCCGACTCCGGCAGTAGCGCC
This sequence comes from Verrucomicrobiaceae bacterium, assembly GCA_003820635.1. Next base: position 79 of record RPOS01000297.1, read on the forward strand.
GAGCAGTTACGTGACTCCGTCTTACCAGCCGAGCCAAGCCCCGGTCTCGTACCAAGCAGCCCCGGTGAACTACCAGGTGGCAGCACCTCAGGCGGCCCCGGTTTACCAACCCTCAGCCCCTACTCAGTACGCCCCCCAATCCCAACCGGCGGAAGTACAGGGGAACCCATGGGAGTCGGCGTTCAACAAAGTAGTGAATCTACTGAGCGCACCAGTTCAATCCCCGTTCCAGGGTCAACCATCAGCTCCGACGACGAGCTACGGCCAAGCCAACTACGGTTCGGTGAGCAGCCAAGCTACGCAACAATCGGCTCCGCAGACTTGGTCAACCAACCAGGCTTACTCGCCCAGCTCTTCCCCAACCTCCTCGGAGGGTCTGAGCCTGGAAAGCCAGCAAGTAATCGCAGCGTTCGGAAGCGAAGCTCCCGCAATTCTAAATAATTACGCCCTTCAACTCGAAGGCCTGCTGGATAGCGCTGTTGCCTGGGGCCAGGAAATGACCGGTACTCTTCAAGAGTATGCCGAATTTGCTACCCAGTCTCACACTGAGAATCTTGCCTATAACGAGATTCTGACCAACCCTGATGTGCTGAGCGATTACACCATTCGCTTCTTTGGTCCTGAAGGTCCATATCCTGTTCACGAAGGTGAGCAAGATTTGGAAGCTTATGGTTACCCAACCGAGCAGGTTGATCCGTATGCTTATGGCGAGTTCCCTGCTCCTCCTGCTGCAGCTGCTCCTCAGCAACCCACCAACTTCTGGGGCACCTTCAACGACATGATGGCGCGTGATCCCCAGAATGCCTGGCGCGTTCTGAACCAAGCTCAGCCTGGCACCGTGTCTAACAAACTCTTCGTGATGGAGTGAGGCAATGCAACCATTAGGACAACGTCGTCCTGGTCTTGCATATGGAGTCCCCGTCGCCGCCGGTCTTCTGGCAGGCGGGGCTCTTGCCGCACAGGGCGAAGATCCAGGTAGTGCTGTACTTGGCGGCGTAGCTGCAGGTCTTGGTGCCCGTGGTGCTCTTGGCGCCGCACGTCTGGCTGGTAAATATGCCGGTCCTGCTCGTGCAGCTGCTGCATCTACAGCAATTGAAGGCCTTGGTGCTATTGGTGCTTCTGCCCCAGCTGGCAGCAAGCGTGCCGCATTTGCTCGTGGCGCAATGGGTCCTGTGGCTGATGTCATCAACCGTGGCATTAGTCAAGAGGCAGCTGCAGTTGCTGGTGTTCCCCTTGCCGCAGGTGCTGCTGGTCTCGGCGGTTTAGCCGCTGGTGGCCTTGCCGGTGCCATGGGCATCCCTGGGTTCCAGCAAGGTGCACCAATTGACCCCGAAAGCTACGGTTCCAACAACACCAGTATGGCGCGTATGGGCGTGCCGACCATGCAGTACATGTAACTTTTGAGTTACCACCTGCTAAAATTTTTGTTAGATAAGACACATGTGTCTTTATCTTTCACCCGATAAAAACACTGACACTGGAGGATAAACCAAAGTGTTCATTGATAGCTAGTTCAGATCCTGGTAGGTGTAGCCCTTCAAGATTTGGTAAATAGCTCCGTGGTTACAGTCAAACTTTTCAGCAATCTTTCTATAAGAAAGACCAGCTTCCTTTAAAGCTTTGATTTGAGCCACGTCTTCCGAAGAAAACTTTCTCAAAGACTTCTTCGGCTTCCCTTTACTGGCAAAACCATTGTTCTTGTAACAACCCGTTTTCCAGGCCCTTGTTAGATTTGTTTGTTTGGTAACGATCTCAAGATTGTCAAGTCGATTATTCCTCTTGTCATTGTCTTTGTGATCTACTTGCAGGGAAAAGTTACTGGTTCCATGGGAACGCAGATCCAACCCCAAAAAAGCAACGGCCATCAAAACATGGAGATTGAATCTTTTTCTTTTTCCATCTACAAGAACTGAAAGACGGTCATAAACACTGGTTGAGCGAATGGGTATCTCTTGAAAATATTCTTGATTGTCGGGATCAAGTTGTTTTTCAAAAGCTTTTCCTTCTTCCGTCAAGTAAAGATTACCAAATCCGGGTACAAGTTTTGGATTCATTTTGTTCATAAACAGATTTCCAAGCTTAACACGCCTCAACTGAACGCTCAACGTTGTCACCTCACCGAGCAATCGATGAGTGCAAACTGGATGAATTCAGGGAAGCCCTAACGTAAAGACGAGGGTAATCCTGAGCCAAGCCAATCAAGCGTGATTGGAAGGTGCAGAGACTACTGGGGGTAACACGTTCTTGTTACGTAATACCAGATTTAGCGTCCGGCATCCCACAGGGATGAAGAGATAGTCCACCCCTCTAAGAAACTAGAGACCAGGAGAACGACTTTCCAAAGATTTTAGGTGCGGAACTTTACCGTCCACACCCTGCTTATATTGCCGAGATGGCCGTGGAGCCCGTGGTTGTCCACGACTTCACTCGTCAGCCCGGTCAAACTGTTCAGTTAGACCGCTACAAGTTCTGGGGTACTCCTGGTACTAAGGACAGCCGTGAGCGTATTGCCGACCAAACCATCGGTACCGCTAACAGCCGTAACATCACCAAGGAAAAAGTCCTGGTGGTGCTTAAGGAATACACCGGTCCTGCAGACCCCGGCGATCCGACCCAGCCTTCGACCTTCAAGATTGCTCGGGAGACGCTGATCACCGCGCAGCGCCTGTTGCTGGATACCGGCAACCTGAACATGTTCCACCAGTCGATCGGCAGCCTGACTCTGCTGGACGACTACCGTCGCTGGCGGGACCGCGTCTTTATTGACGAATTAGCCAAAGCCGAAGCCAACGGTGAAGCTTCTTCCACCCAAGGTGGTTACTACTTCCCTGGTAGCAAGGGCAAAGCTGCCAACGGTTCGATCTCCTATACCTCTGCGGAGTACGCTGCTCAAGTGCAGCAGTTCCAGGTGCGCACCGACCTTCTGACCGTTGTTAAGGACCTGCGTAAGCGCAACGTTCCTACCTTCTCTGATGGTCTGTATCGCTGCATCTGCGATCCTACTTTCATGATGCACCTGCGTCGTGACCCAGACTTCCGTGAGATTGCTCGCTACAGCGGCAACCCCGGTCAAGGCATGTACATGGGCAACCCCATGATGCCTAACAACTCCAGCTTCTACATGGGTCCCCAAGCTGGTCAGGGCTATTTCCTGGCTGGTGAACCTGTGATGCCGACCGGCGTTCAGTTTGAAGGTGTCAAGTTCTTCGAATCGACCAACTTCCCGACCAAGACTGTGTCTGCTACCTTCGCTAGCGATGGTGCTAACACCTTCTCCAACCAAGAAGTTGCTCAAGGTTACTTCTTCGGTCCTCAAGCAATCGGTGTTGGCATCGGTGGTCCTAATGCCCAGGTGCTTATCAACAACAACGATGACTTCAGCCGCTTTATCATCCTTATTTGGCAACTGTACGCTGGCTTCGAGATCCTGAACAAGGACTTCGTGACCACCGCCTTCAGCTTTGTCCAGGACGACGGCACCATCTGATAAAGAAAAATAAATCCAATTTAACGGAGAAATAAATGTCCTACTTATCTTCCAAGAAGATCTATCCAGGTAACTGGACCAATGCCCTGAACGGCTGGTATAAGAACATTGATGTCGTCGCTGACGGCAGCAATGATTACTCCAAGGGTGGCCCCACCTCGGTGCTGGCCGTCCCTGGCTACCGCTACTTCCAACAGCGCGGTTACGTGCCTGTGTCCTGGACTTCCGGTGATGCAGCCACCTATGGCCAAACCATGAGCGTGATCGTTCCTTCGCCTTACCGCCAAGACGACACCCGCCCCGACATCACCGGCATGGTGATCTCTGGTAGCGCCACCCAACCTGCTTTCGTTTATCGCGCTGCGATCTCGGTTGCTTCTGGCTGGGGCGATGGTCGCGTTGCTACTGGCGTGTATGCCTCGACCGGTAACGTGGTTACCTTTGGTCGCGACTCCAGTGGCCCCGTGGCTGTGACCGGTGTGGGCGAGCCTATCGCGCAGGCCAACCTCACCTCCACCACCTCTGGTGACGCATCCACCAAGATCGTGTTTGCTGCTGGCACTCAAGCCCTCGGCTCCACGCCTTTCCTGACCACCACTGGTGCGACCGGCGTGGGCCCCTCTGGCGTGTACAAGGCCCTCAGTGGCGCTACCACCTTCAAGGTGTTCGCCCGTGGCACCAACACCGATACTGGCGTGTCTGGTGGTGTGTATCTGGCTGATGCCGATTACAACGCTGGCCTGAAAGGCTATCTCGTGGTTGAAGTGTGCTACATCCAACCTGATGACGCACCTGGCTACGAAGATATCGAAGAGTATATCCTCGGCCGCACCGTTAGCTGATTAGGTTAAACTAGGACCAGAATTAAAACATCTGGTCCTTATGCTTTACCAGCATCGTAAAACTGGCGCTCGCGTCAAAGTTGTAAGCGAATGGGATAACGGCGATTGGTTCATGGTCGAAGATCAGGACGGTCGCCTTTACACTGCTTACAAAACTGAATTGACCCCAGATGAAGTAGCAACAAAAAAAGTTGCAACTCTTCAGGTTAAGGATAAGGCTGCCCAAGAAGAGCCTCGTGTTTTCCCACCCGAAACACGTTTAAACATTAATACTGCCACCCCCCAAATGATCGCTGATCATATCAAGGGAATTGGTGTCAAGACAGCTAGAGAGATTAAAGATCTTCAGATGTCCTTATCGGGTGAGAAGTTTAATAGCCTTGAGCAGTTAAGACAGATTAAGCGTGTGGACTGGGATGCAGTTCTGGCAGCCGACTTAGTCAGGGTTTGATTAATTACTTTACGCAGAAGCCCCTGGGAAACCAGGGGTTTTTTCGTTTTAAAATAAAAAGAAAAGGATAATGGCCGAAAGAAGTATTGCCGACGTTGGACGTTATTTACAAAAAGTTGGATTAAACATTGGTGAGCATCCAGAATTTGGTGGCGTAGGGAAAGGGCACTCTCCAACTGGATATCACTATCGCCCTGGTGGCCAGGCTATTGATGTTCGCGACTGGCGTCCTGATGTGGCACCTGCTTACAAAGGAGGACCTGCAAAGTCTTGGAAGGAGCGTACCGGCGAGCTTCGTTATAGAGCACAAAAGCTTGGGCTGTTTAATGAAGCTTTGGGACCTGGTGATCCAGGACATGACACCCATGTTCACCTGGCACTTGAGGGCAAAAAGTACATTACTGATCCGCAGCTTGAATGGCTCGCTACTGGGCGATACAAAACGGCAGAAGGCAAACTGACTGACATCATGCCAGGTGCTGATTTAGTTGCTTCTACGCAGCAAAAAAATGAAGCCTCTGGAGACGACCTTTCGTCACTGATGTCTCTTTTGCAACTGACAAAACCAAAGCAAAAGACACTGCAAGAGGTAATGCTTGAACAAACACTTGGCGAAGCCCTGGCACCACAACCCAGTATGTCTCAACAGTTTCTGGTTGAGTACATGAAGTCACCCCTGCCAGGTGTTGGGTAAATTGATTACTTTATAATTAAACTATAACGAAAGGTAGACGTGCAGTTATCTGACTTTGACAAAAGTAGAGTTAGGTATCACCTGGGCTACTTTACCGTGTCCGTGCCAGCTGGTGATTACAGCAGGCTAGAGGAAGCAATGAATACCGTTCCGGATTCATACTTCTATGACAAGGTTGTCATTCAACTTGGTCGGTGCGATACGGCTGAGAAGAAAACAGAAGTTGCATCGACACCTTCTACACGAATTGAAAGCATTCTCGGAGACGTGGACCGCACAATTCGCTCCAGCAATGCCAAGGAGGCGCTAAAGGTTTGGGACGAGATTTATCTCTACGAAACCAATCGTCTTGCTGGCATCCTGTACGTTCCCAACTACAAAGATCCCTTCCAGGCTCGTTACCGTTACGAACGCTCTGGTGCTGAATTTATCCAGGCATTACCTGGACCTGCCGACACCGCAGTTGGCTCACGTCTTTATTTACATGAGGTTTGGAGGTAATTATGGCCATGGACATTTTTAAGGCGATTAAAGACGCCGGCGTGGTATCTTCTGTTTTTCAAAGACCGCAGCCCAAGCCTAAAACTTTTATTGAGATGGCTGCAGCTGCACCGATGGCTGCGTCTCCTTTATTCAAATTTCCGGGCCAAAAAACAGATTACGCCGTTCCAGTAAGATCTTCTGTTCCTCCAGCTGCCTCTGCAACCCCTCTTGCTAGTTCCTCGACACCAGCAGAGCGTGCATATCAAGCTGAAAAAGCACGGGTCGCGCAATTGACTGCACAAGACCCTGAGCTTCAGCGTTATGAAAAAGCACGTGCTGCTGCCAAAAGCCAAGAGGAGATGAATGCTGCTCGTGATATTGGCATGCAAATTTGGGCGCAGCGCAACCCTAAACTTGCGGCCAAGGTCAAGCCTGGCCAAAGTGGTTACGAAGCCATTCAGAATCAAATCAATGTAGGTCTTATGGGCGCCCCAGCAGATCTGCCTTTTGCTCCGGACTCCTTGTTGAGCGAAGGTGCAATGCAGTCTATTCCTTCTTACGTAGGCGCATCCGATCTTCAACCTATTGGAACTCCACTGCCAGCCACCACATTCAATACTCCTGAAAATCAACTAAAGTCTCAGATGTTTAATCGCTTCTTGAGCGAACAGTCTCAGCCCCTCGTGGGGCCACCTCCAACTAATCCGGCGGAAGCAACCTATGCTGGTGCAACCAACCTGCAGCCAGCCGGGGACATTTCCTTAGAGGCTTTCTCGTTTAATACCCCTGCCGAACAACGGCGAGCAGCATTATTTGCTTCGTTACTCGGACAAGCCAACAGTCGTTGATATTCCTGGCGTTGCATAGCATGTAAGCCCAGCCAACTGGACGCGAATCCTTTGATTCATGGGAGCCAGTGTTGTTGCTTTAAAACCATGATTCTCTGCCCTAAGTTTGTTAAACGTACTTTGACCTATTTAGCTACGGCTCTTGCGCTGCAAACCGTCTTTATCCCTGGTCTCAAGGCAAGTTCAAACTGGGTAGGAGCTAGAGGTTAAACCAAAAATGACTACCGGACGCATTGGCACATTACGACCAGAAGATCGTGCAGCTGTGTTCCAAACAGCGCAACGTCTTGGGCTGGACCCCTATGAATTTGGTGCGTTAATCCACCAGGAGTCTAACTTTAGGCCGAACGTGTATGGCGGTGCTGGCGGTAACTACTATGGCTTAATCCAATTTGGTGGGCCGGAACGAGCCAAGTATCTAAAGCAAGAAAAACTTGGCAAATACACGATTGCCGAACAGTTGCCTGCCGTTGAGAGATTCCTTACCGACCGTGGTTTCAAGCCAGGTCAGATGGGAATCGACCGTGCATATGCAACAATTCTCGGTGGCAACCCAAATGTAAACTTGAATGCCAAAGATTCTTTTGGCACTTCTGTTGCATCTTCTCTTCCTGGGTTTAAACCAGGGGGGAGACGTTACAAAGAAGCTCAAGCAACATTGGGTGATCCCCTAACTTCTTCATCGACAGCGGCGCAACTTGCTGGAGCATCTTCATCTACTGCTACTGCGCAGCCTGCTGGAGCATCTGGTTTAGATGCCAAGAAATTCCTTGAGGGTTTTATCCTTAAGAACTTGTTGGTTAATCAGACGCTCAAAGAGCCAACAGTGCAAGAGCAAATGCTCAAGTCACTGTTTCGGCGTCCAGCAACAGAGCTGGAATCTGACATAAACGTGGCGTCTCTATACACGCCACGCAGTTCCTTTTTAGAATCGTTAACTCAGTTCTGATCTTTGGGCTTCACATGTGTGGAGCCTTTTTTGTCGTGCCGTTCTTTTGAAAAAGCCTTCTCTAAAGGCCAATTATTATTTAATCGTTTCTGCATTGACTGCGGACTGATACCCACTTCTGCAGCCCAATCTGAAATACACATTGTTTTTCCTTCAAA
>RPOS01000298.1 GCA_003820635.1 Verrucomicrobiaceae bacterium
ATCCTCAAGCGCCACACGGCGCACGCGGGCGGTGTCAGCCTCGGCGGGCACCACCTGAAGGGCTTCGCAGATCTGCTCAAGGGTGTATTCACGCTCGGGCGCAAACTCTACTAGTTTGGACTCAAACCCTTCCCGCCCCGGCTTGAGATTGATTGACCCGGGCAGGCGGAAGTTGCGCACAGGATTGATTGCGCCCTTGTCGGTGTATCCGGCATCAGCAATTGCCTTGATCGCGGCGCTGAACTCGCCCGCTGTTGGTTGTTCGCTGAACACGTAACCCCACTGGAAGTTACCCGGTGAAGTTTCCATCTTCCAAGTCGGTTCTAGCGGCGGTACTTCGGATTTCGTGCCTACATCATCCAGCACCATAACGATCACGAAATCAGCGTTAGCCGCAGACGCAGACGGTTTGCCATCCTTAAAACGAGACACGACAAACGCCCCGGTGTTGCCGTACCAAGCGTGTCCCGGCTTCCATGCGGAAGGCAAGTAAGCGGGCCAACTGCATTTCACTGCGCCATCGGCGTGTTTTTCACCGTTTTTATTTGGCTTCTGCTTGACAATCAAAGCGGTTTCACCTTCACCCGCCAGAGACGTGATAAAATCAAGAAATTGCATTTCATTTCCTCCCAAGGAAATTCGTCCCCCTAGCTCACTACTAGGGGGATTTTTATTTAACTGCAATCAACCCCTTATTGTGTAACTTTCTGTCTGCGGCATTTTCGCTAATCGTTCCGTATTTAAGATTACTTAGAGCGTTGTTGAATTTGTTGCCATCCAAATGTCGAATTTCACAACGCTCATCCATCGACGGACGATATCCTTCAAACGCTAACAACACTAATTCATGCGTGTAAGTTGTTTTTGTGACACCGGCACGCGAAAGTTTGACGCTTAAATAAGTATTGGAAACAAACTGTTTAATGTCTTTGCCCTTATACGTCATGCCTTGGTGACGGCCATAAGGCACAGACCGCGTAAGCGACCGAACATTTCCAAAATTACTTACTTCGTAAAAACCCTCATAGCCGGGAATTGAAGTCCAAATTTCCATGTTCAACCTTTCCCGTAGCGCGTCATTGAATGTACTTCTACATCCAAAGGCAACTCTTTCGCCCATACAGGCGGCGTTTTCATAATCTCGGCGAGCCGTTCCATCGCGGAATCAGCCGCCGTTGCATCTACTTCTAAAACAATTTCGTCATGCACATGCAACACCGCGTCGACCTGTCGGAGCGAATAGCGCAGCAGATCATTCGCAATTGCCTGCGTGATATTCTCGCACGCCAGTCCCTTCCACAAACGCGCACGCGGCCATTCTTTTGCGTCTGCCGTAGGCTTCCATGCGGCTTTTGCATAGGTCACGCCTTCGGCTTCATTCCGCGCAAAGGGATAGCACAACACACGGCCAGAGGGCAGTGCATACCAAAGGTGCAGTCCGTCAAACAAATAAACGACACGCCCTGCGTGGAACTCGTGGCCCTTGTTTCGCATCGCTCGCGTATAGGCTTCTTCCAGATCTTGCCAGTACGGTACAGCCCACGGATTCGCCCGTCGCCAACCATCGACCATGCGCCGAGCGTCCGACTCGGGCAGATGCACGCCATAGACGCGGCCCATCGCAGCGAATGCGCCCACGCCGCCAGCGAATCCACAGGCGAGTTCCTGCACCTTCCCGATCTGGCGCTGCTCTTTGTCGATCTGCTCATATGGCACGTGGAACGTCGCGGAAGCATTCACCTTATAAACGTCCTCGCCACGCTCGAACAGTTCCAGCTTGGCAGTACCTGCGCGACAGTTGGACGCCCACGGATTCACCCGCGCCTCGATACCCGCCCAATCCGCCACGACCAACACCTTCCCCTTAGCGGGAATGATCGCCGGGCGCAGCATGGCCTTTAAGACGTCTGTAACCCGTTTTCCAAACTCAGGCACCACTGAACCGCCTGAAACCATTCTTGCTCGAACGGCGTCAGGTTCTGCGGCGCATTTTCGGGTGAAGTTATGCACCTGCGCGCCGTAGCTACTAGCTCGGCCAGTCGCTGATCCGCCAGCAAAAACGAAGGCTCCCCGGACTCGGTGATCTTCATCATCTGCCAGCGCAGCAAGGCGGCTGAACTTAGCAACCGACGACGCCCACAGATCATCTGCACACTGAATGACTTCTTGGACATGCGGCGGCACCTCCTCGACGTTATCAATCGTCAGCAAATTCGCCCGGACGGTCTTGTCGATTGAATACTTCTCGCCCGTCCACATGAGCTTCTTCGCCTGCTCGCCTACCCGCGCTAGTACCCATTCACGCATCTTAGGTGAGCGCACACTGCGGATCTCGCCGTCTGTCGCTTCGACTACCTTCGCCTGGATCTCTTCCACTTCGGCTTCGGAATACCGCACAGCGGCCAAGCACAGCGGAACGTCTACCAACACGCCCCGGTCGTTGATGCGCTCGTTGGTCTGGTAGTCACTAAGTTCGTCGGCGCTCAGGTCACGCATACCTTTGGAGACGGCACGCATGGCGAGCACGTCCTGCTCGCAATAGGCGATCATTTCGGCCATCAATTTAGCGTCCTGGCGGAACGATCCGTCGGCCTGGGGTACGGATAGCAGCCGAATCAGTTGGCTGCCTCGGTGATCCTTACGCATCACGCTGGACAGCGCGCGTCCCACGTCCTCAAGCGAGCCGGGCAAGCAATTAGCGCGTGCCTGTGCAGCGGTGCAATAGAACTGCTCCGGGTGAAAGTTGATCTGAAGGACGTACCAAAAGATAAGCCGCTCGAAAGCGGCGTTGTGCGCGCGTATCTGGCCCTCATGCGCCAAGATACGCCCAGGAAAAGGTTGATCTGGCGTCCATGTCTGCACGTCCTCATCGTCAAACGCGTAGGACATACACAGCACGTCGGTGCTGGCGTCCTGCGCGTAGTTGTAGACGCCCTTAGCGCGCAAGTCGCAGCGGCTACGGGTTTCGAAGTCGACATAAAGGATCATTCGCTTATGCATCCAATAAGGAATGCCAACACGCAGCCAATAGCCGCGCCTGTACCACCACCAGCGAGCCAACCCACGAAAGTGCAGAATGTTGCGAATGCCCAGAAGTCCATCTTCGTTTCCTTTAGATTAGTTTAGTGTGGTGCTGACGGTCGGATTCGAACTGACGACCTACCGCTTACAAGGCGGTTGCTCTACCAACTGAGCTACGCCAGCACAGGCTGTTGATATTGCACCAACAGAAAAGCAAACCGAGAACACCGAGTTTCCATCCCCATGAAAGTTAGGAATTCCCGATTTGCTTATCTGTTGGTCCGGGGAAAATCAGCCTGCGCCCCGGTTCGCAGGTACTACTTACACGCTACGACGGCGACGACCCGGCGTTGATTCTTGCACTGCTTCAGCATCCCCTTCAGCGGGCGCTTCCGGTTCTGCTTCCATGCTCACGAATTCGACAATATCGAAGATCGGAGTATAGATACGGCCATACGACTTGTGCTGATAATGCTCCTTCTTCAGACGCACGACAGGCACAGGCTTGGTCTGGTCGGCATCAACCTGAGTGGCAATCGCCACAGCCAGTTCTTGCACTGCACGCTTACCGCCGACCGAGGTCACGTTATAGCGCGCTTCCATCCCAACATCTTCGCCCTTGATGCACTTAAGCGACATACCGACTTGCGTCTCCCAACCGCGTTTAGCGGCAGCAGGCGCAGGGCCGACTTCCGGCAGCGGTTCAGCAACGGGCACCATCTTTTCGCCCAGCACTTCCCCGTCGCCCCATGCAATGAAACCATGCACGAAGGAGAACGGATTCACTGCCCACAGGCTGTCATCTTCTACTTCGGTTTGATCCGCGCCGAACACCCAGTGGCCGGTCTTGTCCATCTTGATAATGACGGAACCAGTCGGGCCAACATCGGACGCGATAGAACGCAAAGCGGTTGAAAGCGAAGCAACTGCGGGAAGGTTTGCACCAGCGAAAGCGACAAGATTAGACATAGTTTTTCCTTTAGATCAGTTTAGAGAGGGCAGCAGTCAATTGCTGTCCGATTTGCAACACTTCAGGCCGGGCATCACTCACATGAGCGAGAGTGCTACCCGACGAAGTTGATGCTACACAATCCGGCAACGGTTGTCCAAGATTTTTTAACATCTTTTCTGCCTTGGCGGGTGAGATCAGAACGCGGTCATAAATGTACTCTTCCAACAGGTGTTCCGACAGTGCAGCGCGCGCAGCATCTTCATCCGTCCAACGCCGGACGGCACGCTTGGCAACCAGCTTATGCTCAGGCAGTTTGATCCCCTTCTCCAGCATCTGAAACGCCAGCGCGCGGAGATCTGTAATCCACCCCTCTAGTACATCGGCATTTTTAAGATAGGCGCTGATCTGCGCTGCGTCCAGGTCTTGCAGCGACGTCTTAAGCGCGCGATCAACTGCGCCCGTCATTTTGGGGCAAATGGGTTTTGCGGCACACCAGCGGCAGTGGTCGCCCGCGCTCAGGTTGGCGTCAGGTTTCTGTGCTTCGCGTACCGCCATCGCCAGCTCATGTTCGAACGCCTTGATGCGCTCCGGCGTAGTCACCCAGCGGCTAACGCCTTTGGTCGGCTGGACAATCACGCACTCGATTTCTGTTGCACCCTTAAACACCCACTGCACTTCAGGGGTGCGCATCGCAGCGGCAGCGTAGAACAGCAGTTGTGGATTCTCTTCCGCTGTCACCAGCACGCCGTCGCCAAACTTCCAGTCAATTACCAGAGCCTTAGTTCCAATGCGACCCAATAGGTCAGTAGAGCCAAAAACGTCAGGTAAAAAATCACCAAAACCCACTCGGGTTTCGACAGCGAATTCCATTTGTTTCGTCGGGTCGATTTCGTCGAGAGCCGCGAGCGCCGGTAGTAACTTGTCATCTATCAGTTCCTGGGTAAGTTCAATGTCTTGATACTTCATGCCTAGGAACGAATCCACCGGCAGCGATTTGTCCAATATGTCGGCGATTACGTTGTGCAACAGCGTGCCTTCATCTGCGTACTTGCTAGACAGTTGCGGCGGCATCTTATTGACCAACGCCACGCTACCGGGGCACGCCATCACTCGCTTGGCGGTGCTACCGCCGACTACTTTACTGTGTTGCATTTGTGTTTCCTCCGTTTCAGGCTGAATAATAATTGAAAAAAAGTTTTTGACAACCTAATTTTTCATGCTAGAGTGAGTCCATGAAAGAACACGAGATAGAAAGTTACTTTGTCTGGGTAGTCGAGATGCAAGGCGGGCTGACATACAAGTTTAAAAGCCCATCCCATCGCGGCGTCGCTGACCGGATTGCGTGTCTGCCGAACGGCCAAACTTGGTTTGTTGAACTTAAAACCAAAGGCGGGCGCTTGTCAGAACTCCAAAAATTGTACGCACGAGACATGCGCAGCTTAGGTCAAAACTATGCGTGCCTCTGGACTAAGGAACAGATTGATGAGTGGGCCAACACTTAGGTCGTATCAAAACGAAGCGGCTGATTTTATTTACGAGCACGACCGCGCAATGATTCTCGCGCCAGTCGGTGCGGGTAAGACAGCAACCACGCTGACAGCCATGCAAGACGCGATTAGCGACGGCGTAGTCAAACGATTCTTGGTGTTGGCACCTAAGCGTGTCTGCACCGACGTATGGCCTGTAGAGCGTCTTATCTGGTCGCCATACATCACTATGGCCGTGGCGGTCGGCACGCCTGAACAGCGGCTGACTGCGCTGAACAGCGGCGCAAGTGTGGTCGTCACCAACTATGACAATTTGTTATGGCTGGCGAATCAAAAGCTGGACTTTGACGGCGTTGTGTTTGATGAACTGACGCGCCTCAAGAATCCGTCAGGCGCACGTTACAAGGCGCTGCTGAAAGTCATTGAACCCATGCGTGTGCGTTGGGGTTTGACTGGCAGCTTTACCAGTAACGGGCTTGAGGACGTGTTCGGCCAGTGCAAGATCATTGACCAGAACCTGCTTGGGCGCAGCAAGGGCGCGTTCATGCAGACGTACTTTGTGCTGATTAATGCCGACTACGGCGAGTGGGCGCCGCGTCCTGGCTCGCTTGATCGGGTCATGCAGAAGATCAAGCCGGCGACGTACCTGCTGGAGCCGGGCGAATACAAGGACACGCTGCCGCCGTTGCATGCCGTTGAAGTGCGTTGCGACATGGAAATGACGCCGTACAACAAGATGAAGAAAGACTTCGTGTTTGAAGGTATTACGGCGGTAAACGCGGGGGTCGCTGCGGGCAAATTACAGCAGATGGCGTCGGGGTTTGTCTATGAGACGACAAAGAAACCCCATCCCGATAAGCCGGGCAAGTTCATTGTAACGCAGATCCCGGTGCGATTCAGCGCGCACAAGTTTGATGCGCTGGACGATTTGTTAGAAGAAAACCAACGGGCGAATACCATCATCGCCTACACGTACCAAGAAGAGTTGGCAGAACTGAAACGGAGATACCCACATGCAGTCACCCTCGAAGATCCCAACGCAATCGAACGCTGGAATGCTGGACGTGTTGAGCTACTGCTTGTCCATCCAAAGTCTGCCGGTCATGGTCTTAATCTCCAGCATGGCGGCTGCAACATGGTATTTCTTTCGTTGCCTTGGTCGCTGGAACTGTACGAACAAACGGTAGGGAGACTACATCGAAGCGGCCAACGGCATGATGTGTGGTGTTACGTCATGCTAACCAACAAGACCGTCGATGAAAAGATATGGGCCGGACTACATAACAAACGGACCATATCGGATATTGCACTGGAGGCACTGAAGTGAAAAGACTGGATCATTGGAGAACGCTGTTGAAAGCAGCAAAGGCGGAACTTCCCATGCGGCGGCGGGCATCTAACGCCGCTGCGCGAAGCCTGCGCAAACTTGAAGAGAAGATTGAAAAACTGGAGCAAAAAATTGAACATAACCTGGCGAGTTCTTAATGATGTACTGGCGTCCAAAACAGAAGAAGAAGTTTTGGAACTGCTGACTTTTGAGCGCGAGAACCTTTGCCGCGTTACGTTCTTGGAGCGGTTGCATCAACGGTACTGCGCGCTTCGCGCGAGCAGGGAACGCATCGAACTACTTAAGGAGGCGAAAGCACCATGAAGTTAGCACGCAGGGCTGTAAAGTTGTTCCCGTTTAAAGACTACACAACACGACAAGCTGTAATTCACGTCCGTAAGGCGTGGCTGCGTTCAATGCTGACTCTGGGGGACAAATGGCTTCTCGCAAACGCAAACCGCGTCCGATAGAGATTCCGTGTCTCGTACTGAGTCAGATAGTGCCTGACTCGCAGATAACGCTTCTGACGGCTTTAAATGCGTTTGTTGAGGGGTGGGCTACACCTACGCATTTTGACGTCATGTTGGACACCAGAGACTTGCTGCTGTTGGGTGCAAGCGCGAAAGATGATGAAGGAGTCATGGCAGTTTGCCGCGCAGCAAACATCGCGCTGGCGAACATCCAAGACAGCTACAACGGCGCGTTCAAGTCAGAACAAGAAGAGCTAAACGCGTTGGCAATGTTGGTCGATATATCAAATGACTTTTGGAACCGGCAGTCTGGATCGTTGTACCGCGCCGCATACATTGCTTTGAAAGAATGGCGGCAAAAACAGGGAGCGGAAAATGAAGGTCAGCGCAACGAAAGAGGAACCCATTAAGCCCGGCTGGTACGTTGTTGAATGGGGCGAGTTTGCAGCAAGTCCGACGCTGATTTATTACGACGAACGTGGCTGGCAACGCAGCCCAGGCAATGAAAGTTTTTTTGGTACGCACGAAGGCGACGTATGGTGGGATGAGTTTGAGCCTAGCGACTTCACAATGTTTCTCTTG
>RPOS01000299.1 GCA_003820635.1 Verrucomicrobiaceae bacterium
ATGGATTAGCCAAGGAAAGATCACCGGACAAGCGGCACAGGTCGGAAGCAACATCGAGATCACGGCCCTCGGCTATGGCTCTTGGGCTACCGACAATGCCGGAGGCCAAGCAGCCAACCTCGACTACGACAACGACGGCGTGTCCAACGGCGTGGAGTTCTTCATGAACGCCGCCCCCGGCTTCACCGCCAATCCTGGCCTCGTAGGCAACACGGTTACTTGGCCCAATGGCGGCAACATCCCCAGTTCCGCCTATGGCAGTCAGTTCGTGGTGCAAATTTCGACCGATTTGGTGGAATGGCTCGACGTTCCCGGCACTGGCGATGCCAATCTCGCAAACACCTCCGGTTCGGTTGCCTACACCCTGAGCGGCGCTGGCAAGAAGTTCGTCCGCCTCAAGGTGGTTCCGAATTGATCTTACCCAATAAAGGGACGGAAACCTTACTGAACACAGATATCCCGGGATTTATCGGATATTTCAGGAATTACCGCGGGGTTGCTGACCAGAGCGTCGGCGACCCCGCCTCATTTATCTTCTCGAATCAATTCAGTTTTTTCGCAGGATAAAGTGGATCTCCACGGATTCTCACCGGGTAATTTGAGCGGATGGGAATTGGCCAGGGAGCCCTAGACGTACCAATGGGCGCGAATGATCGAGCAGGCATACACCTCGAGCTTTACCTGCGCTCTGTCTAAAGCTCTATTCGAGCCCGTTTGGGCTGGGAAGAGTCCCGAGCCCCCCCCTGCGAGGGTGGGGGTATTTGGAAAGCTCATGCGGTTTTCGGTGCTGTCGTAGTACATTTTCATTAGCGATTTCGGCGTACAGGTCGCTTCACTTCGTACCAGAGAATCAACCTTTGCTGCAACGGATGGAATTGAAAGAGAGTCCAGATTTGCGTGTTTCAGAATGATTTTTCGCATATTCTGATTTGCCGGGACTCGAGGAATGGGGTATGTTCCTGCTTGTGAAAACCAATCGGAAAAAGACCATGAGCGCAGCTAAGCCAATCGCCTTGAACTCGTGTCGGCCACGGATGTCCGGCTTCACGATGACGGAAATTCTGGTGGTCATTGCTATCGTCGGCGTTCTGGCGACGGTGATGTTCCCTCTCGTTCGAAGAGGCATGGAGAAAGCCAAAGCGGCCCAGTGCGTCTCGAACCTGAGGAATTGTGGCGTGAGGTTTTCCACCTATTTATTTGATGGCAAGATCCTCCAATATGAATACATTGATGGGCAATATGAATCCAACTGGAAGTCCATTATGTTATCCAAAGACGAAGGCAACACTCTTGAACTCAGCAAGATCACGTATTGCCCTGCATGGAATCCTAGCTTTGCGGAATATGAAGGCAAGCCCAACAATTGGTTTGCATACGGCATGGATCAGGGCGCATTGAAGCATACCATCGATCCGGGCACAAACAAGGTCACAGTAGCCAATCCAGTTGCTACCATGGTAATCGATCAACCATCCAAATACATCTTGCTTGCAGATAGCGTTGCCAGAAACAAGGGTGCATGGACTTACAATGGAAAAGACAAAACAAAGAACTATCAAGTTGCACAGATTAGCATTTCGGGTGAAACCGGATCCTGGGACTCCGAAGGATGCCTGCACCTGCGCCACGATGGCCGTGCGAACGTGCTTTTTCTCGATGGTCATGTGCAGGCCATGGTTCCCAAGGAGATCCGCAACATGCTGAATGGATACAACCAATCCAAGACCCCGTTTTACTATTGGGACAAAGAACTCAAAGACAAGGTGCAGCGCTGACAATATTTCGACCTGGGTATTATGAGTCCGGCAATGTCCCATTCTGTTTGTAGCATCAACCGGGTTCTGGCTGTAGCCGGGCGAAAGGGAATGCGGATCGCATGCGTGATGGCGGCATTCTGGCTCTTTAACGAGCAGTCGCGCGGTTCGCCGATTCCGGACGTGACCACTATCAGTTCCGGCATTGAATCTTCAGCAAGCGCGCCGGACACATGGTTTTCCTATAACCCTGGCGGAGTCTGGTCCGGCGAGTCATCCCCGGGTTACGGATATCTCTGGAATCAATATCGTCAGGCTGCAATTTTCAGCTGGGGAGGATCGGTTTTGGGGCAAGGATCCACATGGTATGGAATCATATTCCAACCTGCCGGAGGGATGTCCAGGGTCGCTCAGACCTCGCCGCCCGTCACTGACGCCAGAAGTGCGTTATGCTTCAAGCCATCCGTATCCGGCAGATATTCGATAGCTCCGAATCCGGGTTACAAAACGATCGATCTGGCGGCACAGGGCGATATTCCAGCAGCGGATCAGAACAAAACGGCCAAATTCGCTATTTATAAGAATGAAACCATGCTCTGGCCGGCCAATGGCCTGCCGCTTCAACTATCAAAACACACCCCATCCGCTGCATTTCCGACACTTGAGGTGAATCTGTCGGCGTCCGATACCCTGAGGTTTGTCGTTGAAAATGGGGATCAATCAGGCCTCTACGGGTACAATGCCAGTATGAGATTATATCCTGTCATCACCAGCGTGGATCTCACCAGCGCTTATTCGATCCCGCAGGCAAATGCCCCAAGCGCGTTAATTGAGTCCAATGCCACTGCGGATCAATGGTTTTCCTATACCCAGACGGCTCCCTGGATCGCAGAATACTTTGACAATACCGCATGGTGGCAAAAATACAGTCAAGCGGCCGTTTTTAGCTGGGGCGCCTCCATTCTTGGCAGCGGCCAGACCTGGTATGGGATGGTTTTCCAGCCCTACAAAGGGGTGGACAGGGTTGCCAATCCCACTCCGTCCGCTTCAACCATGAAGATGGCATTGTCCTACATCCCTGCGCAAGCCGGCACTTATAGCATCGGTCCCTCCGCCAATTACACGACAATTGACCTGATCAATGCCGCTCATATCGAGGCATCCGATGAATCCAAGACCGCCAAATTTGCCATTTACAAAAACGATACCATCATCTGGCCGGCCAATGGAAATCCCCTGGCTCTTTCAAAAAGCAGTCCTGTTCAGCAGTTTCCTAGCCTTGAGGTCGTGCTCGACACCACGGATATCATCAGGTTTGTGGTGGATTGCACGGATCAACCGGGCCTGACAGGCTGGTATGCGGCGATGGCATTCTTACCCGAGGTGAAATGTGTGGGCAACAATAATTTCACCAAGAAAACCATCACGACATGGTTCGAGAACTCCCTGACGGACATATTCCATGACACGGTGCAATCAACAACCTCGATGTCCAGCGGCACCATCCATATGGCGAGAAACGAAACCGAAAGCATCCAGATCGCCCTGCGCTGTGACACCCAAACTCTTAACAATGTCACCGCCAGCGTGGACGGGCTCTCGGGATCGAACAGCCCGGTGGTCACTGTAAAACCCGTCAGGCAGCTTTATAATTCCAAATCTTCATACGGAATTCTCGGGGAGTATAACCGGAAAGCAGGGTATGCAAGGCGGCTTTCACCCGGATATTTTCCCTCGTATTATGAAAACACAGGGAGCATCGGAACGATTAACTCATGGAGAACCCAGGGCTTTTTGGTGGAGGCCACGGCATCCAGAAATACGGCTCCCGGCACCTATAATGCATGGGTGAACATCAATACGGAACTTGGTGTTACAACGGTTCCCTTCACGATAGTGGTATTCAGCGCGACTCTTCCGGATCCAAAGGATTCCACGCTGGCGTACAACGCCTACTTCCATTCGGCCACCCATCCCGGTGCCGCGCATTATAGCGAGGGCTATCATGTGGGCAATGTGCTCAATTCCTTTTACAATTGCGCGAATTACAATGCCAATTTCTGGCAACTCATGCGGAATTATGCGGCGGTTTTGAAAAAGCAAAGGCAAAACACCATCAAGGTTCCTGTGGAAGCATTGATATTGCCGGACATGACGATTAATGGCGATGGAAGCTATGCCATTGACTGGACAAAGTTCGATCAATTTATCAATACTTTCATCTCCCATGGTTCCGTAAAGTATCTGGATAGTAATTACCCTTACGAAAAGGACTGGTATATCAAACAGGATCCATATGGCGGCCTGGCAGCCTGGGTTTTTCAGAATGATACGGACGGCAAGGTGAAGTCGGTGTGGAAGCTGGTCGATTCGGATTCCGCCGTGGTCAACAGCCATATCGACAAGCTGTATGCCGCGCTTTACTCGCATTTGCAGACCAAGGGATGGATCAATATGTGGCTTCAGCACTCGGCGGACGAGCCGCTTTCACAGATTCAATACGGCCAAATAACGGCCCTGTACAACAGGCTCAAGGGGATTAACTCTGCCATCAAGACAATCGCACCGGGATCCGATCAGAATATACACTTCGGAGCGGAGTTGGACATTCCCGTGCCGCAAATTGACAGCTATGAGAACAACAAGGTATCCTTTGACGCCATCAACAATTCGAATGGCCGACAGACGTGGACCTATACCTGTGTCAACCCCCAGGGCAATTGGCTGACGCGCCTGGGCGATTATCCGCTGCAAAGCACCAGAATGCTTGGCTGGTATTTGTGGAAAAACAATCTCAACGGATTTTTGCATTGGAGTTGGAACTCCTGGTATCAGGCCGCCAACGGCACTAACAATCCTTTCAGTGATATTTATTGCCCGGACGGGGTCGAGGACGCATGGCTAGTGTACCCCGACTCAGCGAATTTATCCGTGATGGAAGGTCCGCGCAGCACGGCGATGCGGGACGCTCTGGAGGATTACGAGATTCTGCAACTCGCCAACTCATATAACAGCGGAAGAACGGGCCAGATTGTCAGTCAAATGGTCTTGTCCGGGCAACTGTTCAACCGGAATCCGGGCGAGTTGATAAGCAACCGACTTGAAGTGCTAAAACTCGCCTCACGCATTAATACCCCTCCTGTTTTCACCTCCCATACGCTTTCAGGAACAACGTCTGCTCCTGCCACGGTGTACTCTGCCACCATTGCGGGGAGCGCCACGGACGCTGACGACAACCCGCTGACCTATGAAAAGCTATCCGGCCCGGCCTGGCTCAACATTGCATCCGACGGCACCCTCACCGGGACGCCCCAGGCTGGCGATGGCGGGGTCAATGTATGGATGGTCCGCGTGAAGGATGGATTCGGGGGATCGGATATCGCGCGTCTCTTCATTCAGGTTATTGTCTATCCCGCTAACAACTACGGAGAATTACAGGGTAATAGCACCTCAAGTGGATACATCAACCGTATCCAATTGGCAGATTTGGACAAGACATCGGGCAATAACAACGGCTATGCCGATTTCAGGAACCTGGTCGCAACCCTGACTCCCGGCCAGAGCGTGAATTATACTTTCACTCCGGGAGGCAACTCTTCTACCGTCAGATGGACGGTCTGGATCGATTTCAATCGGGATGGCGATTTTGGGGATTCCGAAATGATTGTCAGTCCCACGGCCGGTTCCAGCTCCGCCGTGAGCGGCAACTTCACCGTCCCCTCAGGTGCCAGCGTTGGTCCTAGCCGGATGCGGATCGCGATGAGGAGTTCGGTTTTTGGCATCGGCCAGAGCGATCCGACCGGTTCATTTTCCTATGGTGAAGTCGAGGATTACTCCGTCCAGATCGGGACGAACCCGACCCCGAATGCCGCGCCCTATTTTCTCTCGGATCCGATTGTCAAGGCGGGTGTTACGGCAGGCTCACCGATGAGCGCCTCGCTGGTCGCCGATGCCGCCGATTGGGAGGGGGATGCCTTGAGCTATGCGAAAACCTCTGGTCCTGCCTGGTTGACGGTGGCTTCCAATGGCGCAGTATCCGGCACTCCGCCGACCTCGGCTCAGGGAACTAACAACTTCGTGGTGAGTGTCACGGACGGCTCCGGTGGAACTGACAGCACCACGCTTCAGATCAATGTTTTCGCGGCACCTTTCGAGCTATGGAAGCAGGAAAATTTCACACCTGCACAACTCGCGCAGCCGGGGGGGGCGGGCGAGCTTGATGATCCGGATCGCGACGGTATTCCCAATTTGCTCGAATACGCGCTGGGCATGGATCCGAATCAAGCTTCGAGTTCCGGACTGCCGGTCTGTGCCGTTTCCGGAGATTATCTGACTTTATCATTCAATCGCCAAAAATACGCGGATGATATAATCTATGGGGTTGAGGCCGTTGGGAATTTGAACTCTTCATGGGTGGAAATCTGGAACAGCATCAGCATACCCTACGGCGGAGGCAGCAATCCTTCGCAACTGGTCATAGTCCAGGACACGGTGCCAGTCTCCGACGCTCCAAAACGCTTCATGCGTTTGAAGGTCATCAAACCATGAAACAAGTTCACTACTTCATGGCACCAGATGCAGTAAATACTCCAGGAATTTTTCCATGTAAACCAGCAACAGCGGGGTATCCATTAGCTTTAGATACCAATATCACATGATCATCCAGCACACCTCCCAGGCCTTCCACCTTCGTCCCTACACCGAGCGCAAGCGCCTCTCCGCGCCGCGCGTCAATCACGACGAGGAGATGTTTCCCTATCATCCCGCGCCGGGCGTGCCGAAGCACCTGCACCCGATTCATCGCAACCTCTGGACATCGGCGTTTCCTTACAAGAAGGCGATGGATTATCCCGGGCACTTCGAGGTTCAGGAACTGCCGGTTGTGCGCTTGGAGAATGAGTTTGCGCGAGTGACGGTGATGCCCTCGATCGGCGGTCGGGTGATGGAGATCTTCGACAAAAAGCTCAACCGCCAACTCCTCTGGACGCCACCGAGTCTTCCGCTCGCCAACCTTTCGCTCTCCGGTCCTTGGAGCATTGGCGGCATCGAGTTCAATCCCTTCCGTTACGGCCACAATGTGCATGGCATCTCGACCATCGAGATCCGCAAGGTAGCGCTCGCCGATGGCCGCGAGGCCATCGCGATGGGCGCCTTCGACGAACTCTTCAGCTGCGGTTGGGAAGTCATCCTCACGCTGGAAAAAGGCACGCTGGTCTCGCGCATGACCATCACCAACCACTCCAGCAAGGATCAGCGTAGCCTCTATTGGTGGACCTGCATCGCCGTACCGCAGCAGTGGCGTGATCGCCTGATGATGGCGCCGGGCGAGTTCCTGCATCATGCGATGTTTCGCCAGGGTTATGAATTTCATCAATGGCCGATGGTGCATGGCGTCGATTGGTCGCAGTGGTTGCATCAGCATGAAGTGGTCTCGGGTTATTTGCCCAACACCGCCTCCG
>RPOS01000300.1 GCA_003820635.1 Verrucomicrobiaceae bacterium
ATACATTGCGCCGTGGCGTATGGCTGGCGAAATGGGCCTCGCACAATACGCGACGGGAATCGCTCCTGGTGGCGAATTGGCACGCCCATTCACCATGAAGGATTACCAAGCTGATCCTGGCTACGGGTTCCGCGTGTCTGAAGGCATGAAGGCGCTTGATCGTACTGCTGCGTCACGCGGAGGCTTGTTGTCTGGCGCTACGCTCAAAGGCGCGCAACGGTTTGGTCAAGAATCAGCCAGCCAAGAATACCAAAACGCATACAATCGCTACACGCAAAACCAGCAGACGCAACGCAACGCGCTCGCCAATCTTGCGGGTATCGGTCAAACCGCCAGCACTCAATTGCAACGTGCTGGAGAGCAATACGCTACCCCCGCAAGCGAGTTGCAGCAAAGTATTGGGAACGTGCGCGCATCGGGCTACATGCAAGGCGCTAACGCGCTATCTGGTGGATTGACTGGCGCAGTTAGCGCATATCAGAATCAGCAACTGCTTAACTCGTTAATGAACCGAGGCTAATATGCCGCTTGATCCGTCTATCCTCGCGCAGGGAAAACCTTTTCAGATGCCTGATCCGTTGCAAAACTACGCTAAAGTTTTGCAAATTCAGAATGCGCAACAACAGCTAAAAAGTTCAGAGACGCAACAGCAAGTGTCGCAGATGCAGCTTGATGAAATGCGCCGCGACCGCGAAGAAATACAGAAGATTCAGCAAGAACGCATTGCGCAAGGACAAGACCCTGACTTGCGTAAGTTAGCCTCGTCGATGATGAATACTAAACAGTATTTTAAAGACGGCGTTGAATTGCTTCAAAAGTTGGATCAGCAAGATAAGCTTAACGCAATCATGGGTGGCGGCGCGACAAACGCGCTTGCTCCTGCCCCCACCGCGCCCTCCGGTATGCCCACGGCACCAGCAAACGCGCTTGCGAAAACAGCGTTGCCTGCGCCCGGGATGCTTGGCGGGATGCCTGGCGGGATGCCAGAAGCCGCGCCGCTCGGAACGCCAGTTAGGACTGCACCTGCTAGACCCGTAGGGGCGACTGCCGCGCCAATACAGGGTGCTTCGGTATCTACACAAGCGCAAGAAACGCTGGGTAAGATCAACCAACTTTACGCACTTGGCACACCTCAAGCAGTAAGTATCGCTAAAGGTCTGGAAGCACAAATGAAGTTTTTGGAATCAAGGGTTCCGCTTCCAGCAGATGTAGAAGAACAAAAAGCACGACTTGCTCGTGCGGGCGCACCTAGCGTTAATGTATCTACAGAGAAACAATACGGCCAAGCCTTTGCAGGAAAAGTTGCGGAATCAGATGCAGGGATGCGTGAAGCGGCGCTTAAGGCCCCTGAAATGGCTAACACGGCCAACCGAATCCTTGAGCTTACATCTACCGGTAAAGTATTCACCGGAACCGGCGCAAACATAAAACTTCAGTTGGCTAAAGCATTGGGGATGGTGGGGGCTAACGATTCTCAAACTGCCGCAAATACAGAAGCATTGGTCGCCGATATGGGTGCAAGCACGCTTGCAGCCATTAAAACGTCGGGGTTGGGCACCGGCCAAGGATTTACCAATAAAGATTTGGAATTTTTGCAAAACATTGCTGGCGGCAGAATTACCCTTGAAAAAGATACTATCCAACGAATCGCCGAACTTCAGCATAAAGCTGCGGAAGCTAGCGCACAAAAATGGGCCGCGCGCGTCAAACAAATTCCAGCGGCCACCTTGGAAGGTACAGGTATTACTACTGAGCCTGTTCAAGTACCTAAGAAGTTTGGTACGAAAGCAGCGCCTGCCGCTGGTGGTCTTAAATTTCTAGGATATGAAAAATAATGCCTGTCGCCCGCTTTCAAATGCCAGATGGACGTGTAGCTCGGTTTGAAGTACCGGAAGGTACTTCACCTGAGCAAGCGCAAACAATGATGGAGGCGCATTTTGCGTCTACTGCCGCTGCCGCGCCTGCTGCGCCTGAACGCGGTACGGTGCCTGCTGAAGAACGTTCGGTCGGCGGCTTCTTGTCTAACGTAGGCACAAGCGCGGGCAAGCTTGTTGGTGGGTTGGCGGAAGCTGTTACAAGCCCCGTCAAAACAGTAGGCGGCATCTTGGACATTGGCGCTGGTGCATTACAGAAAGCTTTGCCCAAAGGCTTGGTAGATTTTGCAAATAATCTTCAAACGCCGGAAGCACAAGAAGCCGCGCAACGTGCCGTGCAAACTGCAAATGCAGTTGGCGGAATGTACGCGCAGCGCTATGGTAGCGCTGAAGGATTGAAAAAAACACTGTATGAAGATCCCGTAGGCGCTGCGGCAGATTTATCCGCGCTTTTTACTGGTGGAGCTGGCGCAGTTAAAGGTCTTGCAGGCGCTGCACGCGCTGTGCCTGCTGCAACAAGACTCGCGCCTGCTGCCGAAGCTACCGCAAACGCGCTATCTACGGCCGCGCGGTATACAAACCCGCTTCAGCCAGTTGGTAAGGCTGTAAATGCACTTGGGTCAATTGGCGGAGGGGCGTTACAGACTGCTGCCGGATTTGCTACTGGTCGGGGAAAAGAGGCTTTCAAGGATGCCTATACCGCAGGCAAAGAAGGCTCGCTTGGGTTCGTTGAAAGTATGCGCGGTAAGGTTCCTGTTGAGCAAGTGCTGGATGACGCAAAGCGCGGGCTATCAAACATCCAAAACGATATGTCGGCGGCGTATGCAACGGCTAAAACTGGCTGGGCTGCGGATACTACTCCATTGGACTTCAGCAAGATTGATACCGCATTTGCCAAATTAGAAGCCAGCACGCAACACGCCGGTAAATCACTGATTGGCAAAGATGAAGCCACTAAGATTGCCGAAGTTAGATCAGTGCTGGATGAATGGCGTGCTGATCCTACTGCGCACACTGCGTTGGGTTTGGATGCGCTCAAGCGCCGCGTAGATGCCATCTATCCAGACAACCCCAGACAATCGCAAGCGCAGCGTGTAATTAGCGGCACTCGAAACGCGGTAAAAGATGTAATCCAAAAACAAGTGCCCGAATACGCAGCCGCAATGAAAGGCTACGAAGAAGGCATCGGTATGATCCGCGAGATTGAAAAAGGATTGTCTTTAGGAGACAAAGCATCCAA
Source organism: Verrucomicrobiaceae bacterium (assembly GCA_003820635.1). The sequence continues at coordinate 3,115 of RPOS01000300.1, forward strand.
GACTGCCGCGCTGCAAAAACTGCAATCTCTTGTAAAAAATAAACCTTTTGATAAATATAGGCAGGAACTTATATCGAAACTGGAAGCCGAAGGCGGAGTAAGTTTAGCGCCTACGATTGCAGGACAGTCTCTTAGTGAAATAACACCCTCGGGTCTTGGTAAATTAGGTTGGGGTATGGGTGCTGGCGCGGCTTTGATGGGTAGCCCCAAGGCTATGCTTGCACTTCCTTTGACTTCACCGCGATTGATGGGCGAAGCTTTTTACGGTGCAGGGCGGCTTGCAAACGCCAAAAATGCGTTGTTGAATAAAACAAATTTGACAATAACACCAGAACAAATAAACTTCATCAACGCACTTACTGCTAACCGACCTCCCGAATGACCGATCAAGCCTTCACCGCGTTAATGCTGTCCCTAGTTGGTACTTTCTTCGGACTCCTAGTCGCGGTGCTAGGCTGGATGGGAAATAAGATTTATCTCAAGCTGGAAGAGGTTAATCTGAATCTTGGCAAACTTGACCGAGATCTGACCACCAAAGTTCATGAAATTGATAAGCGCGTTACACGGCTTGAGTCTATACCGATCCTGACGAGGGTAGCCAAGCAATGAGCCGCCGAATAGAGGATCTGGTTCCGGCGGTGCAGCAGCGAGCGCAGGCGCTCGTTAAAGCCGCGAAAGACGTCGGGATTGATCTTCTAGTCACCAGCACCTATCGTAGTAATGAAGAACAAGCGGCGCTGTATGCGCAGGGACGCACGAAGCCCGGCGCGATTGTGACCAACGCTCGGCCTGGCGATTCATACCACAACTGGCGATGCGCGCTTGACGTGGTGCCGTTGCGTAACGGCAAACCCGTATGGGGAACAAGTGGGCCAGATGGTGACTTGTGGCGTAAGATTGGTGAGATGGGTGAAGCGGTTGGACTGGAATGGGCAGGACGTTGGACGGGCAAACTGCGCGAAATGGCACACTTTCAATACACTGGCGGGCTTACGCTTGCTCAACTGAAAGCAGGAAAGGAAATAGCATGAAGGGCTACCGCACTATGATCCTGAACGGCGCTATGGTTGCGCTGCCTGTCATTGACTACCTGAGCAGCAACGGCGCAGTCGTCGGCGCTCTTTTGGGGCCGGCCGGTGTGACTGCGCTGTCCCTGCTTGGTCTTGCCAATATGGTCTTGCGTTGGGTGACTACAACACCTGTTTTTCGAGACGAGTAACAATCAGTTGCGCGTACTTTTCCGGCGCGCGCGTCTGTCACGCATGCGCTTGTTGTTAGCCTCTCGGCAAAGATCGCACCGGCACTTGTGAGATTCGTAGCCCTGACGGGTTCCGTGCTTCCACTCGACCAACATGCCTGATTGCAGCGCACGCTCCACTGGCATGCGGCCTATGCGTTTGTGCAGCGTGTCTGCGCGCAACCCAAGTTCGTATGCCCACTGTGCCAGCGTCTGAGTCTTTCCGTTGTGCGTAATCCGATGGTTTCTGCGTTGGTTGTTGAGTTGCTCTTTTAGCGTTGCCCACCGGCAGTTTTCTGGCGAGTAACCCAGATCGTTGTTGATCCTGTCCAGAGACTTTCCGTCTGGCGCCTCTCCCATGTCAGCAACGAACTGATCAAAGTCGCCGCGCCACTGCGTACAAACCTCAATGCCTCTGCCACCGTAGTGTTTGAACGAATGGCTCTTGACGCTGTAGCAACGGTTGCGCATGGATCGCCATGCGTAATAGGTGCGGCTGCTACTGGGGTTACTCCACTTCCCTTTGAATGCCATTGTTGGTCTCCATCACGTTCTTGATTAGCGTAGAGTATCCAACTATATCAACAATGTTGTCAAGATATGACGGGTCGCCGTTTAGCATTCTAGCCACTTTGTGCTGCACCATCTCCAGCCCTTCCTTTTGCACGTCGGTCAACTTTGACCAATTGGCGGAAGACTGCATTGCACGCTTCAGCGCCTGGCTGATAGCAGCATGGGTTTCAAACTCGCCGTAGCGTTTGCCGCGTTCTTCAAGAATCTTCATTTTTTGGCCTTTTTGGTAGTGGTGCCCACATGATCCAGAATGTGTCGCGCCCGTTATAGGTGCCATACACGGCGCATCCCAGCGCGCTTAGAAGCTGAACCTTGCGCCCTGTCGGGCAGGTTTCTATTGGCTGCCAATAGTAGTCATGATCCACTACAGCTATGCCATCTGACGAGTTCTTCAGCTTCATCGCGGGTCATATTCACGCATAGCAGCGGCTCGTTCGGCTCTTGCACGCTCCATCGTTTCGGTTGGTCGCCCACCAAGCAAAGCGCAGGTTAATGCAACTGACGCCAGCACAGCCGGAACAATCAGACCAATCGGGCCAAGAACTAAACAGGCGAAAGACGGCAGGATAAGCGCGCCACATACCATTGCAACCGTGTGCAGCACGTTCTTGCATACTCTTGCTGCACGCGACTGCGTTGGCGGCGTTTGTTGTGGTTCAACACAGGGGCGATCCCGCAATTCACGTTCCAATCGTTGCGCGTACAAGGACGGCTGCACCGGCGCAGTTTCTCGCGGTTCAATGTGGCGCACTTCCACAAACTCAGAGAACTGAACGTGTCGATCTGCGGCAGTCTGCGGTCTGATTGGTACGATGTTCATTTTGCACGCTCCCTATCTACAAACTTTTGCACCTCGTAAAGTTGCCGCTCCCCTCCTTGCGTAAGCAGAATTTTTTTCATAGTCTGCCAACGCTCGGCGTCGTGTTTCAGCTTATCGTTTTCCTGCTTGATTTGCATGTTAGCCGAGGAAATTTGTTGCACATCGGCCTGAAACTTCTGGATTGTTGACTGTTGCTCGCACAGCACCGCGTCTTTGTATTCGACGTTTTGACGGAGAAATGAGTTTTCAGCAGCCAAATAGTTGTAATTTGGCATCACACTAGTAGGAATCATTATGGGGTTCATTTTGTCCCTCCGTCGTATGGCTTCCCCAAGTTAGAAACAATCAACAAGTCGGATACGTCGCGGCCATCAACAACAACATCGGCCAAGAAGTAGCCCCACTTGCTTACCTTGTGCGTGGTGATTGTTACTTCTTTTCCCTCAACCAATCCTCGCAAAAAATCACGCGCAGCGGCGTATCCTGGCTGAGTACGCTCAGGCGTATCAACGCGAGTCAAACGCAGTCGCTGCATGATCTGCACCTTGAAACCAAGATCCACCAGCGCGTCTATGGTGTCGCCATCTACTACGTTTGTTATTTTGGCTTTGTATTCATATTTCATTCATCACCCCCAATGTCATGCGCTGCTTTTTGTGTTGGGAA
>RPOS01000301.1 GCA_003820635.1 Verrucomicrobiaceae bacterium
CTCTGCACGCACTGATCCAAAGTAGGGCCAGTCTTTTTTGATGCATTGGATCCATACATTGTTAAGTTCTTCTTTTAGTTCGGGCTCGATTGATTGCAGATACTCAACACTGCCATCGGTTGAATCGTTCTCAAACACAGATAGGTCAAATGTGATGCCAGGATTTTCATCCTTGAGGCAAAGGAGCTGGTCCTTCCACCCAAACAGGAAAGGCTCCCTGTTGCGAATGATGCTACAAATCAATACCCGCATTGGTCCAGTGCCTTAGAAAGTTCTTTGATGTCAGCTTCTTTGATGAAGTGGTTGTTGCCAATGTAAAACGAATGGGTATGCATCCGCTCACTGTTGGGGAGGGCAATTAAAGAGTTGTAGTCTTCCATGAAGGGCTGACGTAGGAGGTTGCCCACCAAAAATGGACGTGTCTCAATGCCAATCAACTGGAGAAACTTTTTAATTTCTACGGCTGTTTTAGATTCTTTGCAATGAAACGGAAGTGTCATTGCACTGTTGCCGGTAGGTTCTGGCAGGGTATCGAACCAAGAGCGGCCAATCATTTCTTCCCTGAACAGCGCATAGTTTTTATTGCGTTGTTCATTCCAGCTGTCAAGTTTCTTTAGTTGGACGCGTCCCAGGACTGCCCCTGTTTCTACGTTGCGGAAGTTGTAACCCTTGGTGGGGAACAGGAAGGTGGGGTCAACATCCGGATACTTTTCTTGGATTTGACTCCGGTAAGACGGCAGCATCTCACGCGATAAACCGTGAGAACGCTTGGCACGCAACAGGTTGTAAAGACCTTCGTCCTGCACGCAAACCATTCCACCCTCAACGGTGGTCATGTGGTGGCCAAAGTAAAAGGAGAAGGTGGAGCCAATGCCTGTGTTGCCGACCTTCACATTTGTTTTGGCATCACGGGCACCGTGAGATTCACAGCAGTCTTCAATGATGGTCGCATTGGGCCACAGCTCTTTGATCCTGCCCATGTCATTGGAGATTCCCAAGACGTGCGTCAGGTAAACGATGTCAGGCTCTAGACCTTTTGAGGCAAGGTCCTGGGCTGACTCTTTGGTTGGGCTGTAGGTTTCATAGTCAATGTCATAGAAATATACGTTGTGATGTTGTTGACAAAAGGTCGAGATGTTAGTAGCCCAGTTGATGGCTGGTGCAAAAATTGTCAGCTGTTTTTTGCCAGGGAAGTAATACTCGTGTACTGCGTCTAGCAGTAGAAAGTTGGCAACGGATCCGTTGGCTACATACAGAGAGTGCGGCACCCCTTGCCATTCACTCCATTCGTTTTCAAACTGGCGGCACTCAGGACCGTTGGTGAATCGGTCGGAAGTCAGGATGAATTTTGCCAGCGTCAGGCGCTCCTTCCATCCAATTGTGTTTTGTTGGAGCGGCCAGTTGAACACCATCATGACTAAGCGTTGTTTTAATGGTTATACTTTAACCACGCAGATATGGCAAATGAAACGCGCACTGATCACCGGTATTACTGGCCAAGACGGCTCGTATTTGGCACGCAACCTAATCGATAATGGCTACAAAGTTTGTGGTGTCGTCCGGAACCACACGCTACCCAACCATCTCGAGAAACTGAAATGGGCTTTTGGCGGGGAGCTGCCAGGGGATGTGTCGGTTGAATACTCGGATCTGACTGATGCACCTTCCTTGACCAGGGTGATCCAGGACTTTGCGCCTGATGAGGTATACAACCTGGCTGCCCAAAGCCATGTGGGTGTTAGCTTTAAGTCGCCCGTCAGTACGGCAGCGGCAAACGCTATTGGTGTAATGAATGTTCTGGAGGCATGCAGAGCGGGGGCATCTAACCCACGTTTCTACCAGGCCTCTACCTCCGAGATGTTTGGGAAAGTCAAATCGTTTCCACAAGATGAAGAGACTGGTTTCTATCCCAGGAGTCCTTACGGTGTCGCCAAATTGTTTGGCTATTGGCTAACCGTGAATTACCGCGAGAGCTATGACATGTTTGGTGCCAACGGCATCCTATTTAATCATGAAAGCCCCATCCGTGGTGATAACTTTGTAACCAAGAAAGTGACCAAAGGATTGGTTGCTGTAATGCGCAATAAAATTCCTGTGCTGGAGCTTGGGAACTTGGAAGCTAAACGCGACTGGGGGCACGCAAAAGATTATGTGGAAGCTATGCGGCTGATCCTCCAGCAAGAAACGCCCCAAGACTATGTGATCGCCACGGGTATCCAGCACAGCGTTCGACAGTTTTGTGAGATTGCTGCTGACTACCTAGCGCTGGAACTGGAGTGGCGAGGGGAAGGTGTCAATGAAATTGGGTACAGCCATAAGCTGGGCAAAACAGTCATTGCCATCAACCCACAGTTCTACCGTCCAGCTGAAGTCGACACTCTCCTGGGTGATTGCACCAAGGCGTATCGGGAGCTTGGTTGGGAACCGCGCATTGGCTTTGAAGACCTTGTGAAGGAAATGATTACCTACGATTTGGCAACCGTCTAAAGGTCAACGCGTAAGTAGGGCTCGCCTTCTTGGGTTAAACAATCCTCGAAGGCGTTTGCTTTTGCTGTGTCCACGTCATCAAAAGCCACACCATTCCTGCTGCGGTGCTCAAGCTTTATGAATGACTTGAGATCAATAAGTGGATCACAGTAATAGAAACGAGTAATGTTGCAAGCCATGCCAAAAGCACAATCCATTTAATCTTGATGCAAGTCCAGGTAATTTGCAACAAAACGCCTAGGCAGGACAACCAACCCTCAATGCCCAGTCGGATTTTTGTTAGTGGATCCAATGGGGTGCTAGCTGAATGATCGCTGCCACAAGCATAGCCAACAATATTGTCAAGACAACGAGTTTAAAATCTTCCATTCTTAGTTTGAAATCTGCTATATTGTAGCCAATATACAAAACCTGTTAATGGTTGCTAAACTGAATACATCAGATCCTTGGATTGATGCCAAGGACCAGCAACCAGAAATGATGCGGTCTATCAATAGGACCGCTGCCAGAATTACGCTTAACGGAAAACGTCATTACACGACGCCGTTACCCACTGGACCAGCGCCGTCCGTAACTACTATCATTAGTGAAACAGCTTCCGAAGCAAACAAACGGAAGCTCGAGATGTGGTCTAAGAATAATCCAGGTGTCAAAGAACAAGCAGCCGAGCGGGGCACTGCCATTCACTATGGTATGGAGCAGTACCTCAAAGGCAACAAGACTCCGGAAATCAAAGATGAATATTCGGACTTTTGGGCTGGCATGCCGGCGATTCTGGATCAATTCCAGGAAATCCTTTGGGCCGAGTCTCCGGTTCTGGATAAGTTTGACTTCACTATTGGTGCTGATGACGTTGCTCGCGTCTGGGGTTGTGACGGAGAAGGACGCGCTTGGGCTGGTGCTCCTGATATTATTGCTGTGGCTAACAATAAACTGACGCTTGCTGACCTAAAGACCAGCGTCAAACCCTACAGTCGCAAGTGGCCTAAAGACTTAGAGAAGGGTACGCCTGAGTGGCGTGATCTCTTGGGTGGTCATCTGAAATTTAAAAAGACTTGCAAGCAGCTCGCTGCGTATGACATCGCTATTGAGCAGACCCTTGGCATGAGAGTACAACAGGCGGCAATCTTAGTGTCGACGCCTGTTCGTACTCAAGTCTTTAAGATTTCCAGGCGCTTCCTGGATTCCCTAAGAGAAGATTGGCTGAAGATCGTTGCCGAATACTACAGCCAAATTGAGAATTGCAATGTTTACGACCCAGATTTAATTTAAATCCAGCTCAGCGCTTAGCCCCTGGTTTAGGCCTCTTGCCAATGCCAACGGTGCGACTACCGCCAATACCACCAGTGCGACTGCCAACATTTGCATTGCCAAGCCCAATGGCTGCGCTGCCAAGACGATTTTGCAAGTTGCTAAAACTACCTGAATAACGCTTATCGTTATTCATTGCATTTTGTTGCGCAGGCGTATAAGTGCGTGGCGGACCGGCAAGGTCAAAAGAAGGAGTTGGAACGGGTGCAGGAGTAGGAGCGGGAGTAGGCCCGCGACCTGCTGGACGCTTTGTTTGTACTCCTTTAGGCAAAGGCCGAGAAGTTGCCTTGACTGGCCCTGTTGTTACCGAGCCGCGAGGAGTACCTCCTGCTCCGGTTTTACTAGCGGCGCGAGGAGTTGGGGCAGGTTTCTTGGGGGCTTGTGCTTTGGGAGCAGAAGGGGCGGCTTTACGAGGAGCTTGTGCTTTGGGAGCAGAAGCTGGTGTTTGTTTTGGGGTGCGCTCGGGTTTTGGCATTCCTTTCTTGCCGCTTGCTTTGTCGACAGCACTTTTTACAGACTTTTGGCGGTTGCTAACGCTACGATTGTCTTTCATGGTAACAAGACTTATAAACTAATTATATCGAAGTAATACCCTGTTCAATTTTTTGGCATGATCACAAATAAAAACCTGAATAGCAAGATGGAGAACCGCAGGCGTCACGCATGGGATATCGCATGCCAGGCGGTTGTGGTTACACGGGAAGATGCCTTGCAGGTATATCAACGATTAATGGAACAATTTGAAATCATGGACCCTATTGGTGAGTCGCATAAGACTTACTGATTTGCAGAAACTTGTAATGGGATCTTTGGGTTGGCAGCCGTAGGATAAGAAAACACAAATCAAACCCTCACCATGGACATCAACGTCTGTACGGGTGAGTGGATGAATAGTCTCATGAGTCGCATGTCAAATGCGGCGGATGGGGACTGTTTTTATCTGCCCACTGACATGCACCTTCACGCCTTCTATCTCTTAAAAGAAGCGGTTTTTGCAGATAAAAACTTTAAAGTAGAAGTTCGACAGGAGTCCCAGGCATGACCAATACCAATCAGCAAGCTCTCAAGCCTGGTGAAATCAAGCTTGATTACATTCCTGTCGACTGGCCCTTGACCCCTTTGGGTCCAAACAAAGATCCGTATGTGGCTGGCTGGCAAAAGAAACCTTTCAGTCCCCAGGAAATTGAAGAAGAAATCCTGGGTGGGCGCTGCAAAGCTGTTGGCTTGCTTGGCGGTCCGGTCTACAACCATCCCTATGGCTTCGTCTGGGTTGATGTCGATGGTCCTACCGTCTACCAACTCATCGAGGAACTCTCGGAACTTCCCTTTGAGCAGGCGCTTCCACAAACCTTAACAATTCTTAGTGGGAAGGAGGGGCGTGAGCGGAAGCTGTACAAGCTTTCCCGCGATCAACACAAACAATTCATCCGTAACAAGTACACCTGGCACTCGGAAGGACCCAAAGAAAAGCTGGAGATTCTGTGGAAGCGGCACCAAGGTGTGTTAATGGGTTTGCACCCAGAGACATCCGGTTACTTCACCGCTCCAGACCAGGGATTTGAGTGGATTGAAAACCTGCCTGAGTTTCCGGACTGGTTACTAAATGCCATCGTTCAAAAGAATGTCAAGCAAGGGGTGCCGGCAAAAGAAACGACACGCATCATCGGACCTTCCTTTGCGATCAACGCTGAAATTTCCCTTGAGCGGGACATGCAGCTTGCATTGGAAGCAATGTGGGGCATGCCACCAGAAGCAACAGATGACTACGACATCTGGATCACGGTTGGCCAATCGCTTCATTCACTGGATGAATCTCTGCTGGATCATTGGGATGAATGGTCTCGGCAATCTGATAAGTATCGGGATGGCGAGTGCCAGCGGCGTTGGCTTTCCTTCTCAAAAGGTGGTGGCCGGAGTGTTGGCTCTATCGTTCACGTCGCCAAAGAGAACGGTTGGAAGCCTTCTGAAAATCACAAAGCAATGAATGTAGACGATGCCATGCTTGATCACGTATCCAAATTATTAAATGAACTGGAAGACGACTTGGGTTTAGACAA
>RPOS01000302.1 GCA_003820635.1 Verrucomicrobiaceae bacterium
CCTTGCGCTGCAGGTTGCGCAGAACTCCGCGTTCCCCTTCGGTTGTCACGATATCAACGGTCACCGGCCGCTTCTGGCCAAAGCGCCAGCATCTGCGCACGCCCTGGTAATACTGCTCGAACGAATGCGACGGGAAAAATGTGATGTGGTTGCAGTGCTGATAGTTCAGGCCCCACGCACCGATCTTCGGCTTTGTAATCAGCACGCGAGCGCGACTATTGGCAAAGTCCAACAGCTTGCCTTCCTTCTTGTCGTCAGAGTCCTTTCCGCTTACCTCCACTGCATCGGGTATCAAGTCCGAGAGTAGTTCGCTCTCATCGTTCAGATGACACCAGACAAGCGCAGGCTGGCCGGTGCCATTGACCAATGAAGCCACACGCTCGCATCGCTCGCGCACGGTCCTGCGGCGCTCCTCGCGCTGTTCATCAAGCCCCACTGCGGGCAGTGCGAAAAGCATTCCATCGGCGCAAGTGTTGGACTCCACCACATGCTCGACTTCGTTGATTGGCGGCAGGATGAACCGGCTATCGTCGAACCCGATGTCAGAAGGCCGGCGCACGGCCCTGGCCCACGAACACACCCAGCGCCAAAACGGCAATTCCGCGTGGCCCTTCAGGCGCCACTTAATGACCTCTCCAGCGAATCGACCTGAAGCACTGTTGTTCAGGTCGTTCTTGAAGAACCGATTGAGCATGTCCATGTGCCCGAGGTAGCCAAGCGCCTCAGATGATGTGCCCAGCTCCGTGAAGTCGTTAGGTGCCGCCGTGGCCGTTGCCAGAAGCCGATAGGGCAGCTTGCGGGCGAAGGCGGTAATCGCTCCCCTGGTTGAACCGCTGTAGCTCTTGAGAATGCTGCTCTCGTCACACGCCACGCCCACAAAATCAGCAGCATTAAACAGGTGCAGCTTTTCGTAGTTCGTGATCGTGATGCCAGGGTGCGAAACACCGTCGCGCGATACCTTGGCTGCAATGCCGAACTTCTCAGCATCGGCGGCAATTTGATGCGTCACCGCCAGCGGCGTCAGGAGCAACACCTTGCCATTTGTGCGCTGGACTACGTTGTCAGCCCACACCAGTTCCATCGCTGTCTTGCCCAGTCCGCAATCCGCAAAGATCGCAGCGCGCCCCTTGCGAAGCGCCCACTCTACGAGAGAAGCCTGGAAGTCGAAAAGCCACGGCGGCAGCGATATGGGCTCGAACCCATGTTCTCCACCTAGCTGGGCCTTGCGGTCCAGAAATGCAGCGTATTCCGCTGCCGATTCGTTTTGCACTCTTTCTCCTTTCGTTGCGGCCATGCCGCAGGTTGAAAAATCATCGGGTCCGGTTCACCACCGGGCCGGCTCCACGTCCTGATGCGTCTCGCGCAGATACCGCGACGGCAGCCGCTTGACCGTGCCGCGCAGCACAGACTCAGGCAGGCCGGGAAATGGCCAATCCTGGCGGATGCGGGCCACGCGCAGGGTAGCCACGCCGACCTCCAGCACCATGGCCTCCTGGCCGTCTGACAGGCGCACGCGGTCGCCTTGTTTCACGGTTTAGCCTCCGATGCGAACCACTCTGGCCTGATCTGCATCAGTTGCCACATGCGCGCCGGCGGGGGCGTCTCGCCCCACTTGTGCACGGCCACACGGCTGATGCCCAGTAAGCGGGCCAGTGCGCTGATGGAGCCTGCCCGCGTGATTGCGTCGGCTGTGCTGATGGCCGGCATGGGACCGGCATGGCGTTTTTGTTTCATGCCCACACTGTAACCGATACCGCGTCAAACTGTAAACCCTAGTTTTCAGTCGGGAATGCGTTGCAGGTGTTAACTTTGGTTTATGATTCTTCCATCGCAACACGCAACCGGAGACGCAAGATGAACAAGCAAAACATGATTGAACGCGGTGAAGCACACGGCAAGGCTGGCAAGGCAAACACACCGAGCGAGCTGCAAAGACTTGACGCCGAGCTGTTCGCAATCACTCGGCAAATGGACAGGCTTGCTGGAGCCAAGTTCTACAACGAAATGCGTGGCGCTTTCAATGCCGGCTGGCAGCGCGGTTACCTGATCGCTCAAGGAATGGCTTGATCGGAGGCCGCCATGCACTATCAACCCCTCCGCCCCATCGACTACTTCTTCGCCGCCGCCTTCGGCATCACCCTCGGCTGCCTGCTGGCGGCCTTCATCTAAACCACAGGAGCCCGACCACATGCAAAACCTCACCACCTACGGCACCGGCGACGGCGCCATCTGGGGGCCGTGCACCGACGCGCGCGACCCGCGCTGGGATGGCGACCGCGAGCCCAGCGACAGCCACCGCGCTGATGCGGCCGACGAGCTGCTGGCCGACGCCTGGGCTACCAGCGACTGGCTGATCCACAACATCACGCAGCCAGAGGGCAGCACCACCGACACGCGCGGATTTGAAGACCTCGACATGAGCGAGGCGACGGTGGACCAGCTGTGGACGCTGATGCTCACCGGATCTGATGCGCAGTGCCTGCACGCCAGGATGGAGCTCAAGGATCGCATCCTGCGCGACGAGCGCACCTGGATTGATGACCGCGCCATGGAGCTCATGGCCGACAGCATGAACGATGACCCCTATCACGATGACCCGCACCACTGGTACTGAAAGGACCACCATGACCACCACATTCAAAGCCCACCGATCCACCGCCACGGCGGAATTCGGACACACCGTTTTCATCATGAGCAGCGGCGCCGGCAAGCTGGACTGCAGCATCTGGCTCACCGACGAGGAAGCCCTGCAGTTGGCCTCTGAACTCCGCGCCGCCGTGGCCAAGGCTCCCGAGTCCGTCATCACCCCGGAGGCAGCATGACCACAGACACCGCCGCGCTTGAGCAGCGCACCGACGAATGGCTGCAGGCCCGCGCCGGCAAAGTGACGGCCAGCGGGTTCAAGCACGTACTGGCCAAGACCCAGAAGGGCCTTCCCACCGCCGCCCGCACAACGTACCTGTGGCAACAGGTGATTGAGCGCCTGACCGGCCAGCCTGCGCCCGTGGCCCGCACGATGGCAATGCAGTGGGGCACAGATCAGGAACCCGCAGCGCTGCAGGCTTACGTCGAGGCCCATGTCCTGCACGTTGAGACGGTAGGCTTTGTCCACCACCCGACGCTGGCCGCAGGTTGCAGCCCGGACGGACTCGTCACCGAGGACATGGCCGACAACGGCCTGGTGGAGATCAAGTGCCCATTCAACTCTGCCAACCTCCTCGAAACCTGGCTTTCAGGCATGCCTGACGAGCACATGGCCCAGGTGCAAGGCCAGATGTGGATCACCAGCCGCGAGTGGTGCGACTTCGTGTCGTTTGATAGTCGGATGCCGCCAGACCTGCAGCTCTATGTGCAGCGCATTCCGCGTAATCCCGAATACATCGCTACGCTGGAGCGTGAGATCGTTACGTTTCTTGCAGAGGTCGACACCATCGTCGGCAAGCTGCGTTCCAAGGTTTCCTTCTGATCACAAAGACGTCAATGTCAACCATGAGCAACATCATCCCCTTTGAACAGCAGCTCCATCTTGCGGACGCATTTTGCAAGTCTGGCTTGTTCGGTATCAAAAGCCGCGATCAAGCCATCGCGCTGATGGCCATCTGCGAAGCCGAAGGCATGCACCCAGCAAAGGCAGTGCAGGAATATCACATCATCCAGGGGCGCCCAGCTCTCAAGGCAGACGCCATGCTGGCCCGCTTTCAATCTGCTGGCGGCAAGGTTCGCTGGACCGAGATGAACGATAGCCGCGTTTCAGGTGAGTTCTCTCACCCGCAAGGCGGAACCGTTGAGATTGACTGGACGATTGACATGGCCAAGCGAGCCAACCTGACCAAGAATCCAACCTGGACACAATATCCGCGTGCCATGCTCCGCGCCCGGTGCATAAGCGAAGGCATCCGCACCGTGTTCCCAGGCGTCGTCGTCGGCACCTACACGCCCGAGGAAGCCGAGGACATGGACCCGCAGACGGCCCAGCCAGCCGCGCCGCGCGACATGGGGCCGGTGGTCGAGGTCGCAGACTTCGGCAGCGTGATGCGCCAGATCGACGCCGCGCAGACCATTGACGCGCTGAACGCCCTGCGGCCAGCAATTCGCACGCTGGACCGTGACGCCCGCGATGAAGCCAACGACGCGGCCAAGGTGCGCGCCGGCCAGATTCGCGCCGCGCAGGCGCCTGTTGAGACGCTGGAGGCCAATGATGAGCCAATCTGAAACCCAGCACCGCGTGATCTTTTGGACAGATATTGAAACCCGAGACTATCGGTGGATCGTGGTGAAGCCGGTGATCCACCTGGACGTGGTGGCCGACTGCCGCACCCGTGATGCGGCCGAGAAGCTCGCTGCCGAGCTGAATGCAAAGGAGCAATGATGGAACTCAGAGATCAAGACGGAACGCTGCTGATGTCGGTGGGCAAGACGGGCGGGCCTGCATTTTCGGCCCATCACTGTGACCTGGCCGACGAAGAACAGGGTATGACCTTGCGCGATTACTTCGCGGCCCAAGCAATGCCGCTTGCGCTTGCTGAATACCGCATGGTCACAAATTCCACGAAAAGCGCCATGGGCGCAGACTGGGGAACTCCATACGGTTTGTCTTCGATTGCTAACAAAGCCTACGAAATGGCCGACGCGATGCTGGAAGCGAGGAAAGCATGACCGACGACCAATTCAAGAACCTATGCATCGTCTACGGGTTCGCGCCATCACGCTCGCTGCGTGAGCTTCTCGACTCGGCCGCCGCGCAGGCTGTGATCAGTGAGCGCGAGGCGTGTGCAAAGGTGTGTGAGGCCCGCTACATGGGCGACAACAACCGCGAAGACATGGAGGC
>RPOS01000303.1 GCA_003820635.1 Verrucomicrobiaceae bacterium
CGCTGACTCCGAATACGTGGACGTATTTCAAGAAGAGCTTCCGTTGGGATGCCAGTCAGCCGACCAAGATACTTTTCTCAGCGGATCCGACGGCACGACTTTGGGTTAACGGGCGCGTGGTGCTCACGCGTGTGATGAGGTTCGTTTCGCCGCAGATCACGGTGGAGGAAATTGATCTTGCCGGGTATCTACAGGAGGGAAGAAATTCCATCGTGGTGTTGCACCATTGGTGGGGTGTGCCGACATTCCAACGTTCGCGCGGAGGATCACCTGGAATCGCGATCCATGGCGACTTTCTCAAGACCGATTCCACGTGGCTGTGGCGGAATGCGGATGAGTTTCTGAATCATTCCCATCAAACCATCGGGGGCAACGCACAGCGTATCCGGTTCCCGGTGATCATGGATGCGCGGCTGATGGATTCCGATCGGGCCAAATGGGCAAAGGCCGTCGCTGTGCGGTCCGAGGCGTGGTCGCATCCTGTCCTGAAAGAAACCCCTCCCCTTACTCGAAAAGAAGAATTTCCCGTGAGGGTGGTCGCAGTTGGAACAGTGACGCCTCCTCCATTGGCTGAAGCACCGCATCCTGCCGCGCCCGTCAGTTGGTTGGTCAAGCACTCCTGCTATAAAAAAGATTTTGCACGAGCGAAAGAGGAAGGCGACTCCCTGACAAAGTTGCAACCCGGCAAGGATGGCTACGCCACTCTGGATTTCGGCAAACCGCTGCATGGTTATCTGCGATTGGAAATTCTGGATGCGCCCGCCGGAGCGGTTCTCGATTTCACTTACGGTGAAATCCACTATGACCTCCATGCTGAGAAGCAGGTCCTGCTCGACGATGGATCTTTTGATCCGGAGCTGACGGTTGGCACGCCGTTCGGCGACAGGATTACCCTGCGGGAAGGTCCTCAAATTCTGGAGATCCCGGAAGAGAGAACCTGGCGTTGGTTGATGATCACCTGGCGGAACGCGACCGCGCCGATTGATATCGGCTCCATCTCCATCATGACCAGCCAGCATCCGGCTCCAGAGCTGGGATCCTTTTCCGCCACCGGGCAGAGAGACATTCCCAAGCTGGTCGAGTTGTGCCTCGACCATGCCAAAGTGACGATGTCCGATGCCTATGTGGATACTCCTGGGCGCGAGGATGCCCAGTGGCTGGAGGATATCCAACACCGTGCGCAATTGGCCGCGCAGTGGTTTGGCGATACCGCTCTGCGTCAGGTCACCCTGCGTCATACCGTGGAACAACAGACCGCAAGCGGCCGCTTCCGGGTATTCCCGCCGGAGGATTATGAGGAGCAGGGATTGCAGACTTTGGATTGGGGCATTGTCTGGATTGGGATTCTTTACGATGACTGGATGTGGACCGGGGAAACGGCACGCCTCCGCAAATACTTTCCCAATCTGGTGCGCTTCCTCGATGTGGCCCATTCGCAGACAAACTCGGAAGGCCTGCTCGTGGATCGGACATGCATGACGGATCTTCGCTGTGCGCTTCGCGCGAACCTGAACAACGGCGAAATTGAGAGTATTCCGAACGCCTGGTATTATGGATTTCTCAAGAACGCAATCACCCTCGCAGAGGCCATCGGAAAACAGAATCCAGCGAATGAGTGGCTCCGTCGGGCAGAGCGCGTCCGCAAGGAGTTCCCGCGATTTATCAACCAAGCGGGCCCGACAAAGGGTCTGGTCTCGGAAGTCTGGTCGCCGGTGGCGGGACCAAGAGGCTTCGGACAAGCAGCGAGCGTCTCCGCGGTCTTCCATGGACTCCTCACACCCGGCGCATCCATCAAAGTTCTCGAAGCCGCATTCGCTGCAAAGGACGGTTCGCCGCCACGCGGCGTACACCGCTGGAACAATCCGACCTATGCCTATCGTGCTCTGCGCTGCCTCAGCGATCACGGGCTTGGGAAAAAGGCAGCCGCCCACTTTCTGGAGCGATATCGCCCCTATTTGCCCGACGGCCCCTTGCCGGAGTATTTTATACCTGGTGCCGGACAGCCTCACGATCCGACAGGCTCACATGGCTGGGCGGCCGTCCCGCTCGTCTGGCTGCACGACACGGTTCTCGGCGTGCGGATTGCGAGGCCGGGTGGCGCCAAACTCACGTGGACCCCGGTGAATGTGGGATGGAAGGAGGTTTATGGAACAACCATGACTCCGCGAGGTCTGTGCACGGTGAAGGCGGATTGGAAACGCCAACGCTTTTCGTTGCAGCTTCCGCCCGGGTGTAGCGCGGATATCACTCTTCCGGCGAACAATCGATCTGGAGCCAAGACTTGGAGAAATGTTAGGGGAGGGTTTGAGTCCTGATGCGCGAGTCGGAAGCTACTAGCAAAACCTACTCAGTCGGCACGCTGACCTGTTCGGCAGGCCCAGAAAATCCCTGACCTGCACCGACGGAGTTTGCTCCGTCGGTGACGCCAATGATGCTGCTACAAGTCACGCAGTATTGACTGTAAACCATCTTCCTTGTTGTTTTTCCTACAGCACCCGCGAAAGTCAGCGCGATTCGCCTCCCTTCGTCGGATGCATATACTTACCCTAAAAAGGAAAATGAACCACGGATGAACGCGGATGGACACTGATTGCAAGAGACTTGCGCAAATAGCACCTTTCACCCAAAGGGTGAGTGGCGAAAAGTTCACAACTCTTTGATTATCCGTGTGAATCAGTGTTCATCCGTGGTTCCATTTCTGAATGTAGGCTTACTCACTCATTCCATGAAAGTCCTCGATCCATCGATCTCAGAATCTCGTTCGAAATCCATTCTGTTTCCCGTTCCGCCCGACACGGGGGCCGACGTCACACCGGCCCTGCGGGAGGTGCTGGCCGAACTTGCGAAACAAGGGGGCGGGCGCATCGAGTTTTCACCCGGACGATACGATTTCCGGCTGGATCGGGCGATTGAGAAGTATCTTTTCGTGAGCAATAACGACGAGGGCCTCAAGCGCATTGCGTTTCATCTCGAGGGGCTTTCCGAGGTCGAAATCGACGGGCAGGGCGCTGAGTTTATTTTTCACGGTTTTCTGATGCCCTTTGCCGTGGAGAACTGTCGCGGGGTGACGCTGCGGAATTTTTCGATCGATTACGCGCGGCCATTCCATAGCGAGGGCGAGATTCTGAAAGTCGAGCAGGACGCCATCACGGTGCGATTTTCCGAGCATTACCCGTATCGGATCGAGGGCGATGAGTTGGTCTTTTTGGACGAGGATGGAATCCGTTACCCGTGGGGTCGGTTGCTTGAGTTTGATCCGGTGAAGCGGGAGCCGGCCTACATGGCCCTCGACTACTGGGGGAAATCTTTTGTCATCAGCGGCATGATCCCGGCGGACGAAAAAGGATCGTTTCTCTCGGCTTTCCGCGCCAGCGATTGTGGAGATCGGTGCGTGCGAGTCGAAGTCCCGGGCATCCATGCGACCGTGGGTAACGTGATGTATTTCGGTCCTGATCACCGCCGTGTGCCCGGGGTTTTTCTCAACGGTTGTTCGGATGTCACGATCGCCGATGTGACCATTCACCACTCGGGAGGCATGGCGGCAATCGCCCAAAAATGCGAATCGGTCGCCTTCTCAGACTACCGGGTCCTGGCCAAGCCCGGAACGGGACGGATCGTGAGCGCGACAGCCGATGCGACCCACTTTGTCAATTGCACGGGAAAGATCCGGCTCGACCGCTGCCGGATGGAAAGCCAGATGGACGACGCCACGAACATTCATGGCAACTATGCGACCATTGACCGCATTGCGGGCCCGCGCTGCATCGAGCTTCGCTTCATGCATTCGCAACACGCGGGATTCCCACTGCTCGCCGCCGGAGATTCGGCCGCATTTTCCGATGGCCGAACCTTGCACCCGTTGGGCGGCGCGGCCGTCTGTGCAGCGAACGTCATCAATCGCGACCTGCTCGCGGTGCACCTTGCCGACGATCTGCCGCCGGGGATCGTCCCAGGCACACTGGTCCACAACGCCGGGCAAACTGCTCCCGAGGTCGAGATCACGGATTGCGTCTTCACCGGCAACCGTGCGCGAGGGATCCTTTTGGGCTCCGCAGGCAAGACCCGCGTCGCGGGAAACATCTTCCACAATCCCGGCGCCGCGATCCTTCTCGAGGGCGATGGCAAAACCTGGTTCGAGCAGGCGGCGGTGAGAGATCTCACCATCACCGGAAACCGCTTCGAGAATTGCAACTTTGGAGTCTGGGGAAATGCCGTGATTGAAATTTCCTCTCCCCACCTTGATGAGGCTGGTCTCGGCGAACGCTGCCACCGAAACATCACCATCACCGGGAACACGTTCGTCTCCTTCGACGGGACGCCCCTGCTTGTCGCCAAGGGTGCCGAAGGCCTCTTTTACGAACGAAACACCCACGAACAATCGGACGCCTACCCGCCTTGCCTAATGGCCGCATCGCCATTCCTGCTCGAGCACTGCTCGCAAGCTTCGATAACGCTGGACGCCGATGGGAACCGGATGCCCCGCGATGAAAAACGCGCGAATGGGCGCGATGGCGAATGATTCCAGAGATTTACTGTA
>RPOS01000304.1 GCA_003820635.1 Verrucomicrobiaceae bacterium
ATTCCGGTGCCGCCGCAGCCGGCCTGAAAACCGGCCAGATCATTGTCAAAGTGGGCGAGCGGCCGATCTCCGGCTTGCTCGAACTCAAGAACTCGCTCGTCGGCGTGAGCCCGGGTTCCAAGATCAAACTGCTGGTGCGTTCCGGCAAGACCGAGGAGGAGGTGGAAGTGCTGTTAGGCAACCGGCCGGATCTGCCCCATTTCCCCGGCGACCGCCTGCGCCAGATGGAACGCATGGGCGGCCCCATCAGCCGCGTGCGCGATTCGTTCAGCCGCGTCATCCAGACCGACATGCGCCCGCGCCCCGACCAGATCGGCGGACCGGTGGTGGATTTGAAGGGCCGCGTCATCGGCATCACGATGGCACGGACGGACCGCACGCGTTCATTCGTGATGCCCGCCGCGGCGGTTCAGAAACTGCTGGAAAACGCACCACAGGACGCGGCACTCGCACAGGTGCGCAAGCCGGACGAACAGGCCGCTTTGCCTGTTAGAAGAATGGCCGCGCCACAAGGCGGCCTGCAACCGGGCGGCGAGGACCGCCTGCGCCGTCACCTGACGGAAATGCAGCGGCTCATGGACTTCATGCGCGAGGAAATGGAAAACCTCGAACAAGGGCGCTGAGGCGCAACCTACCCGCTGAGCGGCGGATGCGTGATGGTGGGCACCGCGGCCTTCAGGGATTTCTGTTAGGCCTGATGTTCGCCGCCAAGGAAACCTTCGCCATCAGCGTGATGGCCTGGTTGGGTGCCGCGCCATCCGCCACCTGCACCCGCGTCTGGGTGCTCGCAGCCACCGCCGCGCTTGCGGAAATCTGGTCCACCGCACTGATGCTTGTGGATCCGGAAGAGATCCCCGGCATCCTCGCCGCAGAAGCGGAGATCACGGGTGCTTATGCCGAAATCCACGGCAAGGTGGAAGCTTTCCTGCGTTAATTCCCGCTTTGCCATCCCGGGGATTGGCGCTAGGCTCCGCCCCTTCCGATGAGCACACCAGATCTCTACGCCCAGCACGTTCTTCCCACCTACGGCCGCTTCCCGCTGGTTCCGGCGCGCGGCTCCGGCTGCCGCCTGTGGGATGAAGCTGGCAAGTCCTATCTCGATTTCTGCACCGGCATCGCCGTCTGCTCGCTCGGCCACTGCCATCCGCGCTTGGTCGAGGCGATCCGCGGGCAGGCTGGAAACCTGCTGCATTGCTCCAATCTCTATCAGATCCCGCAACAGGCTGAACTCGCGGAGGAAATCAACACCCACCACGTCAAGCTGCCGGGAAAAATTTTCTTCTCCAACTCCGGCGCGGAAGCCAACGACGGACTCATCAAGTCCGCGCGGCGCTTCGGCCACAAGCGCCCGCAGCCGGACGGATCGCCCCGCTTCGAGGTCATCACCTTCCAACAATCCTTTCACGGCCGCACGCTCGGATCGATGTCCGCCACGGGTCAGGCGAAGATCCAGGAAGGCTTCGATCCGCTGCTGCCCGGTTTCCGCTATCTTCCATTCAACGACACCGTGGCCATCGA
Source organism: Verrucomicrobiaceae bacterium (assembly GCA_003820635.1). The sequence goes on from RPOS01000304.1 coordinate 1,519, forward strand.
GGCCGGCATCCATCCGGAAACCGCCGCAATTCTGTTAGAGCCGATCCAGGGCGAGGGCGGCGTGAACATGGCCACGCCGGAGTTTTTGCGAACCGTGGCCGCCGTTTGCAAAAAACACGATCTGCTGCTGCTTTTCGACGAAGTGCAGGCCGGCTTCGGCCGCTGTGGCGACTCGATGGCCTGGCGCATGATCGCCCCGGAAATCCAGCCCGACGGCATCTCGTGGGCCAAAGGCATGGGTGGCGGCGTGCCGATCGGCGCGTTCTGGCTCAGCGACCGCGCCATCGATGACGCGGGCACCGCGCTTTCCTCGCTGATGGGCCCCGGTTCGCATGGCTCCACCTACGGCGGAAACCCGCTCGTCTGCGCCGCATCACTGGCTGTGCTGCAGGAAATCCGCGAGCAGGAACTCGCCGCCCACGCGCTGCTCATGGAAGTGCGCATCCGCGAAACCATCCGCTCGTGGAAACTCCCGGTCATCACCGAAGTGCGCGGCAGCGGATTGTTGTTAGGCGTGGGACTCGAACCCGCCCTCATCCCGACTCCGGAAGGCAAGACGCCGGCGCTCGTCGTCGTGAACAAACTGATGGAACTCGGACTGCTGGTTCCTCCGGCTGGCCCGAACACCTTCCGTCTGCTGCCACCGCTCAATGTCACCGAAGCCGAAATCGATGAGGCGCTGGGCATCATCAAGACAGCGCTTGAGGAGCTGGGGACCAGGGGCTAGGGGCTGGATAAGAGAAAGAGACTAGACCATGCATATTCAATACTATCGCGACTTGTTGGTGTGGCAGAAGGCAATGGATCTTTGTGTGGAAGTTCATAATGCCACGCTGACTTTTCCCAAACAGGAGATCTTTGGCTTGAGCGCGCAAGTGAACCGCTCCGTGGTTTCAGTTCCTTCAAACATCGCGGAAGGTCATGGCAGAAAAACCACTCCTGATTTCATTCATTTCCTATACATCTCTCGTGGCTCGCTGAATGAAGTGGAAACCCAGATCACCCTCGCGATGCGCTATCATTATTTGAGCGAAGTCGATCATGACGAGCTCCTGCAACGATGTGGCGAAGTCGGCCGCATGCTCAACGGCCTGATCGACTCACTCGAACGCCGCCTCGCTTCTTCCTGATTCCCTCTTCTTTCTCTTCTCCGGCCTCCAGCCCCTGAACCCTGGCCCCTCAATCTTCCCATGAAACATCTTCTCTCCATCGAACAACTCAGCGTTGCTGAAATCACCGCGCTGCTTGAATCCGCCGCATACCTGAAGCGCCAGCGCGGCAGGGACGGCAAAAAACTCGAAGGCCAGACATGGGCCCTCATTTTCACCAAGTCCTCCACGCGCACCCGCGTGTCGTTCGAAGTGGGCATCCGCGAGCTTGGCGGCTTTCCGATGTTCCTTTCCAAAAACGACATCCAACTCGGCCGCGGCGAGCCGATCAAGGACACGGCGCGCGTGCTCGGCCGGATGGTCCACGGCGCAATCATCCGCACCTACGCCCAACAGGATGTCGTGGACTTCGCGGATTTTTCCGGCATTCCGACGATCAACGCACTCACCGATGACGAACATCCCTGCCAGATCCTCGCCGATCTTCTCACCGTTCAGGAAAAGCTCGGCGGTTGGGAAAACCGCAAGGTCGCATTCGTCGGCGATGGGTTTTCCAACATGACGCGCTCGTGGATGTGGGCGGCCAAGCGGCTTGGCTTCGAGCTCGCGGTGGCCTCGCCGGCTTCCTGCCAGCCGCCGGCGGAGTTTCTAACAGAGCTTGATGCGCCGAACGTGAGCATCACCCCGGATCCCGCGGTGGCGGTCAAGGGCGCGCATGTCATCAATACCGACGTCTGGCTTTCGATGGGCCAGGAGGACCAGAAGGAGAAGGAACTGGAATTCGCCGGATTCGAGGTGAATGACGGGCTGCTCACACACGCCGCGCCGGGGCACATCGTCCTGCACTGCCTGCCGGCCTACCGCGGCAAGGAGATCAGCGAGGAAATCCTGGAACTCCACGCGGATACCATCTTCCAACAAGCCGAAAACCGCCTCCACGCACAGAAAGCCGTGCTCGTCGCCATCGCGCGGTGATGGCGATGGAGCGCGGACTTCAGTCCGCGTCGCTGGCCCATCGGGCGGACTAAAGTCCGCGCTCCGTCAAGACATCCCGGCACCAGGCCAGCGCCATGAGGGCATAGCCGGTGCCATAGGGTTGATGATAACTGTAGAGCGGGAAGTCCCACCAGGAACCGTCTTTTTCGTGCCTTTCCACGAGGATGGATGCGAGCCGCCGGGCGTAGGGCGCCTGCTTTTCGCGGGGCAGCAGCGCGACGGACTCGGTGAAGTAATAAATGCCGTAGTAATAGAAGTAGCCGGCGATGCGGAAATGCGCCTCATGCGG
>RPOS01000305.1 GCA_003820635.1 Verrucomicrobiaceae bacterium
AAACGGCTACATTTACAAGGATATCCCTGTCTATAGCACCCACCACGCCGGGGGCGGAAATTACCTTTTTCTGGATTGGCATATAGAACGGGTGAAACCAGCGGACGTTCCGTTTCTTCTAAAAAGAAACAAAGCACTCTAAACATCCTATTTGACCATCGCATTTATAATGAAAACCTCTCCACGCATCATATTGCATCTACTCTGCACGACTTTGATTATCGGGATATCAGGGTGCGGATGCACTCCACCTCATACCCCAGGCATCGCGAAGATGCCGGGCACCTGAAGATCGAGCATTGCAGCCGTTTCGATTTGGAGGCTTGCGCGGAGAATTCAACCGGAACAAGCTGACCTCATGGCGAAAGGCGCAAGACCCAATTCAGGAAATTCCGACTCCAAGTCCCCCGGCGTGTCCAAGGGGACTGTGAACATGCGGACCATCGCAGCTAAGCTCGGTGTCTCTGCCCAAACGGTCTCTCTGGCGGTTCGCAACGCACCGGGCGTCTCCGCATCCATGAGAGCAAAGGTATTGACCCTCATGGATGAAATGGGCTATCGCCCCCAGCCCGCCCTTACCGCGCTAATGGGGCAGATTCGCCGCCATTCTTCCAAGCGCAGCGTGATGAAGATGGCTTTTGTCAACTCCTGGAACGAGCCCTTGGCCGCCACCACGGCCGAACCGCTGAGACATTTCTATCTCGGGGCAAGAGACAAGGCCGAAAAACTCGGTTATGTCATTGAGGAGTTCAGCTGCGGCACGACCGAGGAAGAACAGGCCAAGCTGCGCAAACGCCTCAGAAGCTCGGGAGCGGACGGCTTGCTCATCTTTCCCACCATTGATCCTACTTCGAGCCTCATGATCGACTGGGAGAACTATTCCGTGGTCGAGATCGGGCAGTCGATGCAGGGGGTGCCGCTCACTCTCCTGATATCCGACCACTTCGGCAACGCCTTCACGCTCTGCCAGAGACTGGTGGAGGCGGGGTTCCAGCGCATCGGCTTCATCCACGAGACGAAGGAACACGAGCGCATCGGCGGAAGCTACCTTGGTGGCGTGCTTGCTGCCTCTTTTCTAAACGGTCACCGGCAATTCGTCGAACCCCTCAGCAAACACCATCCAAATCACCGCGAGATTCTCCGCTATGTGAAGGACAATCGGTGCGACGCCCTCATCGTCGGCGCTCATTTCGATCCGCAGTTTCTAACCGTGAAGGGGCTCCGTGCGGGGCGGGACATTTCGTTCTTTGCCTGCGGCCCGTGGTCATCCGACAGAGTGCGCGGCATCGCCGGGATCGATGAGTGCTGGAAGGAGATAGGAGAGGCAGCTGCCGCGCAACTCGGCCGCTTGATGCAGTCCGGAACGCGTGGCTTTCCGGAAATCCCCGAAGTGATCCACATACCCGGACGCTGGATCGACCAAAAACTCCATGCCCCTGTGCAGACCGCAGGCACCGTGAAGAAGTCACGAAGGGGATAAAGGAACGCCCCATAGGAAAAAGTGTTCCGACCTCAGCGAGGCGGTCTGGCTACCCGCAGCGCTGCCGCCGGTCATCTCCAATAACGACGGGCCAAGGCTTCATGTCAGGGAAAATAGCCCCACAGCTTTACTGTAAATCCCAAAACATTTTGATCAAAAGGGAACATGGCCCAAGATTCCCACCAGCCGGATGAAACTTCACACCAACCTCGATAAATCACTTCATGGAAAGTAACTCCAAATCATTACTTGCCTTCCTGACAAGCTAATCGTTTGCATCGGAAATGACTCCAATCTCAACCCTCAGGTGGTCACGATTCCCTTACCGGTGAGCACTGTCGGTCAAGCAAATCCGCTTTTTGGCAGCGATCCCGGGAGCCTTAACCTGAAAAGCGAACAGTTGAGCGTCGCGATCAAGCCAATGGAAACACTGCTGTTTGAAATCCCGCGAAAGTAGCTGTCCGCATATCCCGCCCCGTGAGCATTTTCGCCATGCCATCATGCGATTCGCTGCACGAAAACGACATTCACCCATCTAAATATTCCCACAAAATGCTTACCTTGCCGAAATCCACTCCCGACATCGCCCTGCCTAGTATGGTTGCGCACTGGAAGCGCGAAGTCTTCTCCAAGGTCAAGAGGTTCGCTTCGCTGGCTGATCCGGTGCTTCCGATTTCCGATGAATACCCCGGGCTCTGGTTGGAATCCGCACCCTACGACGGGCTGCAATTCCTTCGCCTTCTTGACGGCGATCCGGCGGTTGCGGAAGCCAATGTCGAATGCTTCTTCAAGCATCAGCGACCTGACGGACAACTGCCTTGCTACATTCTGGACGCGGAGCATCCCCACACACCGCATTACCTGGAACTTGGTGCAAATCTTGTCAATTACAGCCAGATTCAGGAGCTCGTTCCATTAGCCTGGGTCGCCCTGGAGATGGTCAAGATCACAAAGAACGAGGAGTTTCTCCTGCGCGCTTATTCTGCCTGTTCACGCTGGGATGCGTGGCTTGTGGCCAACCGGATGACACGCGGGCAGGGTGTCTTCGAGATCTTTTGCGAGTTTGACATGGGGTATGATTTCTCCCCCCGGGCGCACGATGGCGGAATTCCAAAAGCATGTCCTGGCAACGAGGCGCGCAATTGCCCGGATGCAGGCTGCCTTCCTCTATTGGCCCCGGACCTCTCAGCAGTCGTCTATGGGTCACGGAAAGCTCTTGCGGAAATGGCAGGCCTACTGGGGCGACCGAATGATCAGACCACATGGCTGACGAAGGCCGAGGAGCTTCGAAGCGCCATTTACGCAAAGTGCTGGGACGAAGAAGATGATTTTTTCTATGACGTGGATGCCTGGGGTGATTTCCGTCGGTATCGCACGATTCACATCACGCATTTGCTCTCCGAGGGAGTAGTCACCGATGCACACTTCGATCGAATCTACGAGCGGTACATTAAGAGTCCGGATCACTTCTGGACCCAATTTCCTTTGCCATCGGTCTCGATTTCGGACCCCTCGTTCTCACCTGATGGCCACCAGATCCCCAATAACTGGGGCTACTGGTCGAACGGTCCCTGCATGTATCGCCTGTCGCGATGGATGATCAAGAATGGCAGACAGGAGGACTTGAAATGGATCATGTCTCGTTGGTTGGAAGCCGCCGAACAACGCTGGCCGGAAGATGTGACCCAGGCCATCGATCCATTCTCCGGGGAATGGTCTCCCGCCAGCCCCAACCATTCCAACACGCTCTTTTTCCTCATCGAAGCCGCGCAGATACTTAACAAGATGGGACGCGCTGCCAGAATACCCTAACTATTTTCGGCCTATGATTCCGATTGATTCCCCTCTTCCATTCATCTGGCGATCAGGCAAAAGTGCGCTGACTCCGAATACGTGAACGTATTTCAAGAAGAGCTTCCGCTGGGATACCAGCCAGCCGACCAAGATACATTTCTCTGCGGATCCGACGGCGCGACTTTGGGTTATCTTACGCGATAAAAATAATCCCGATCGGTTCATTAAACGGACAGTCCCTCCTATAACAATAAAATGACAACACGAACGTATAAACCTCTCTGCAGTTGGCCGGTGGAAGCCGCACCACCTCGCTATCGATTCATTGAGCCGTCCACCCCCAACGTGACATGTTCACCCGAACCTCCCTGGCCTGCCCCCTGAGTTTGGTCCGTTGGTGACGCCAATGATGCTGCTACAAGTCACGCTGTCCTGTCTGCAAACCATTTTCCTTGTTGTTTTCACTTCACTGCCTGCAAAAATCATCACCATTTGCACCCTTCGTGGGATTCATTTACTTACTCACTCATTCTATGTTA
>RPOS01000306.1 GCA_003820635.1 Verrucomicrobiaceae bacterium
GCGGTGGGGGAAGTGGATTTTACGCAAACGGCGTGGCGGGGACGTTCGAAGCATCCGACGGCACGCTCTATCTGATTGTCGTGAATCGAAATCACGAGGCGTTTAGCACCATTAAAGTCACCGTTGACACCCAGGTGGCCGGTCACTCGATTGAGATCAACAATGTGGCGGATGTGGAAGGACAGGTTTCCGTCACATCCGCCAAGCTCGGCGAAAACAGCTGGAGATTCACACTTTCGCCCGCGGCCGGAAACTTCACCGTCATCAGAATCGGCAAGATCAAGTGAATCAAACCAACAGTTCTTTAATCAATGATACATATGAAATTAGATATATTTGACTGCCTGTGCGAGGGCGAACACTCCCCCTTGGGGATCGATAATCCGCAGCCCCGGCTCTCCTGGAAAGTCCGCAACCCGCACAACGGGGATTATCAACAGGCCTATCAGGTCCAAGCGGCGCATTCGGATTTGTCGGGCGGCTTTTCCTCGCCCGATTGGGATAGTGGGCGGGTCGAATCCTCGCAGTCGCTCTGGGTGCCGTGGGGTGGAAATGCGCTGCCGCCGCGAGCGACCTGCCGCTGGCGGGTGCGAATTTGGAATGCGGACAATGAAGTTTCCGAGTGGAGTGAAGTTCAGACATTTCAGACCGGGCTTTACGACCGGCAGCAATGGACGGGCGAGTGGATTGGTGATTGTGAGGAGGTGCCGACTCCGCACTCATTTTACGATTACAGTCCGAAGTCCGGCTATCAGTCGGTGGGGGCCACTGCGGCGGATGATTCCAAATGGTTCCAGGTCTATTTGTTGCGAACGGAGTCTTTCGAGGAGGTGGTGCTCGTTCCTGCTTCGCTCGATGCGCACATTGATTTCGGTTTTCCCGAGCGGTTCATCATCGAGGCGGCGGACGACGAGCACTTCCGGGGCGAGCGTCGCCTCATCGCCGACTGCCGCGCCACGGACTACCCGCGGCCTGGCGGGAAGGAGCAGCGGTTTTCCGTGAGTGGAGTGGGCGGGCGCTATGTTCGCGTGACGGTGACCCGCCAAGTCCCGAACCCGACGAGGGCAGGGGAGTTCGTGATCGCGATGCGCGAACTGCGGGTGATGTCCAAAGGCAAGGATCTCGCCCGTCTCAAGCCAGTTCAGGTCGTTGACAGCCAGGATTTTGCCTGGCTGGCCCGGCACCTGACGGACTGGGAGCCGGCCGAGGTGATCGAGGCGCGGGTGCGCCAGCTCCAGGAGAATACTGGTTCGGACACCGCGTATGCGGCGCTCTATCTGCAAAAGACGATACAATGCCCGAAAAATATGGCGCGCGCATCGGTCTGGCTCTGCGGGCTGGGCTTGCACGAATTGTATGTGAACGGCCGGCGCGTGGGCGATGCGCAACTCGCTCCTCCCTTTACGAATTACGACCACTCGGTCGTCTACAATGCCTATGACATCACCGGTTATCTCCAAGCCGAGGACAACGCCATCAGCGTGATTCTGGGCAACGGCTGGTTCGCCAGTTCGAATCCTGATCTCACGGGCAATGAACGCGCACCATGGCGCAAGGCGCCCCGGATGCTTTTGGAGGGACTCATCGAAACGAACGATGGGCGTCAAACGACCTTCGCTTCCGATCCGACTTGGAAAGTCGCGCGCGGTCCCATCACCTACAGTGGTCCGCGCGGCGGCGAGGATTATGATGCGCGCTTGGAGCTTCCCGAATGGGGGCATCCGAACCGGGACAGCGCACGCTGGCAGTCGGCGAATGGGGTGACCGCGCCAAAAGGAAGGCTTTGTGCCAAGCGTGGCTACCCGCTCAAAAAAGCCGGCGAACTCGCGCCGGTTTCCATCCTGCCCGGCCCGGATGGCTCCTGGCTCATCCGCTTTGCCCGGCCGATTTCCGGATGGACGAAAATCCGCCTGCGCGGTGAGCGCGGAAAAACCGTAACTCTCACCCACGACGGCGTTTCCACGCATGCCATCGGCCGCTACCAGGTGAACCGCTTCACGCTCGGTGATGCCGGTGAGCAGGAATTCGAAACCCGCTTCAGCCATTTCGGCTTCAACGAACTGCGGATCGACGGCCTGGAGGCCAAGCCCGATGCCGCCGACATCCGCGCGGTGGAGGTTTACAATTCGATGCCGCAGACAGGCACGCTTCAAAGCTCCGACGACCGGCTTCAGCGGATCTTCAAGGCTCTCATGCAGACTCACCGGAGTTACTGCCTCGACCACCCGCTCGATCCCCTGCGCGAAAAAATGGGTTGGACCCAGGACGCGCAGAACATGATGCAGACCGCGCTTTATCTAACCGATTCCGGGCCGATGTATCGGAAGTGGTTTAGCGACTTCATCGAGGCGCAGGATGAAAGGGGCTTCATTCCGCCGATTGTTCCGACCGCCGGGTGGGGCTATGACGGTTCCTTCAACTGCCCATGGTGGAGCGGGTGTGTCGTTCTTCTTCCGTGGTGGCATTATCTTCATTGCGGCGACCCGCAGATTCTCGCCGAGGGTTATGACGCCATGAAACGGTATGTCGGCTACCTCGAGACAATCGCCGAGGATGGAATCATCCGCTGGGGACTCGGGGACTGGATGGAAATCGGATCGGTGAACGTCACGGTGGGTTTTCCGACCCGGACGCCGGTGCCGCTGACTTCGACGCTCGCCTATTCGAGCTACTGCCGGATCCTTTCCGAAACGGCGAAAATTCTGGGTCACACTGCGGATGTGCAGCGGTTCGCGCAGCTTGGTGAATCGGTCGCCCGATCGTTCCACAAGACTTTCTGGAACGAAGGAACGGAAAGTTACGCAGCCGACAGCCAGACGGCGCACGCGATGGTGCTTTACTTCGATATGGTGCCCCAAGCGCTGCGCGAAAAAGCCCTGCAACGACTGCTGGAAAACCTCGACCAACATGGCAACCACCTGAGCACCGGCTTCATCGGGACGCTCTTCCTGCTGCTGCAACTGAGCCGCTCCGGAAGATCCGATGTGGCGATGAAGGTTGCCACCCAGCCCGATTACCCCGGTTGGCTGCACGTGATCGACACGCTTGGCTTTCCGCTGTTGATGGAAAACTGGCGCGGCGATCTGGCCTTTATGCCCTCCTGCATGGGCCCGATCGGTGCATGGTTCTTCGAAGGCCTGGCAGGAATTCGACCCGATCCCTCCGGCGCCGGATTCAAGCATTTCCTCATCGCCCCCGGCCTCAACTCCGGCCTGCGCGAACTGGATGTCTCCTATGAAGGACCTTACGGACGCATTTCGGTCGCCTGGACTTCCGACGGCGACCGCAGGCAGTTGACCGTCGAGGTGCCCTTCAACACGACCGCCTCCCTCCTGCTCGAGGGGAGCGGATGGCGGGCGGACGGGGACGCCCCGCCCCGCGCCGGGGCTGGGGCTGGGGCATCCGGCGGGATCGAATTGACCTCAGGGATCCATCGTCTCGA
>RPOS01000307.1 GCA_003820635.1 Verrucomicrobiaceae bacterium
CATGTTCCAGCATCCCAATTCACCATAATGAGGAAGCCATTTCCGTTCAGATTTGTGAGAAAAAGGGCCACGACAAAGGCGCACGATCAATGGTAAATATTCGGAGCCTCCTGGATCAGGGCTCATGGAGCGAGGATGGCGCGGAAGTTCTTTTGGATGGGGTAAACCAGGACGCTCTTGAGGGGGAGGACTCGCCGGTGGTTCTTTTCGAGTTTTCCGCGGCCCTTGGTGATGCCGACTTCGATCCAGTTGGCCGCCCTGTAGCAAGTGCCCGTGAAGCGCTCCAATTCGACGAAAGTTTCCAGCAGCACGGGGCTGTAGCCGTAGCGCGAACGCCAGTCCGCAGCGATGCGCCGGGCGACGAGGGAAAGCAGGCGGGAGGCAAGGTTGGGAGCACGCACCCAGGGGGGGATGAGAAAACGGTTGTTGTTGACGATCCGATGCAGGTTGGCGCGGCGCGAGGCATCCGACCAGCCGATGAAGCGGTCGCGTCCGGCAACCAGCCACGCGCCGGCTCCAAAACCAAACGCAGCGACGACCTCGCCGCCTCCGCTGCGGGCGAGGTAGCGCAGTTGGGCCCCGGCCATGGTGCTGGCCCCAAGGTAATGATGGTCCCGTAGGAGTTGATGATAGATGGCGCGCTCGGCGGCGGTTTGCACGACCTCAAGGCGGACTTGTCGCACCTGCTCCGAGTCCAGGGCGAGCTGGCTTGGAATCGGCGCGGGCATCCCGGTTCCGGTCCCTTGAGCGCTCCTAACATCCGGTTTCCCTTTGCGATGGTTGGTATCGGGGTGCGTGGGTGCGGGCAGCTCGATGAGCCCGGCGCGGTGCATGCGCAGCAGCGCGACCTTGCAACTCATGGTTTGGGGTTTTCCCGCAGCATTGAACCAGCCGAATTCCTGGCAGACACGGCGGGCGAGATGTTCGCGGCAAAGGGTGTTCTCTGCGAGCCAGGCGCGGATGGTCGCCAGCTCCTGTTGGGAAAAATCCCGCCCGCTAAAACGCAGGGAATCCACCGGGGAATCGCGTTTCATGGGGCGGGTCCCCGGGGTTGGCCGCCCTGCGGGAGATCCCGCGCGGCGGGAGTTTCTGGCGGCACGAAATTCCATGGCAGCCAGCGAGTGATATCATCAGGCGGTTTCGAGCCGTTGTTGGCGCAGGCCTCAAGATAGGCGGTGAGATAGGCGCGGGGATTGAGCCGATGGATGAGCAGAGTTTGCAGCAGGCTCATGAGCCTGACCAGCAGATCCCCACTCCACTTCGACCCGCTGCCGTAGTAGTTCTTTCTGGCAACGGCGGCCGGTCGCGCGGCACGCTCGGCACCGTTGTTGTCTATCGGGATTTGCGGTTGGTCGACGAAGATGGTCAGCCCGGGCCAATGGGTTTCCAGGCTTTGAAGGACCTTGCGCCGTGGGAGGTGCAGGTCTGCCGCAACGAGTTGCGCTCGCCGGGTCGCTTCCATTTCCGCCACCGCCTGGCGCAGACACTGGTCTGCTTGCTGATAGGCTGGGGTTTGCATGCGTTCGGGGTCGAGTTCCACAAACGGAGCGGGAAGTTGGAGCGTCGCGTCGGGGTTGTAGGCGAGGGCCAGGCGTGCCTTGTTGAGGGCATATAGCCCGCCGATGCGCGCCATCCAATCCTCGGCCCATTGGCAGTCCTTGTCGTCGCGGCTCGCATCGAGAAAATCCCGCCGCACATGCGCCCAACAGTAGGCCAAAGCCAGCAGGGTTTTCAAAAACTCATAGGCCTTGTAGCGATCCACCATCAATTGTTTGTGAAAGGCGATGGTGCCGGTTTCGGCATCGAAGCCGAAGTATTCCTTGGGCACCGCGCCCGAGCGGGAGGGCGACAGAATATATAACTTCGTCATTTTCGTGACCACCACCCACAACCACCAGCGGTGGCCGGTTTTGCCCGGTTCGTCGCTGAAAACCTGCCAGCGGGTCTCATCCATCAGCGCCAGGTCTTCCTCTCGCGAGCGGGCTCGAATCGCCTCGTAGAGCGGGAGGAACAGCGGGGTGACTTTCTCGAACACGCCGCACAACGTGCCCGCGCTCAGAGGCATGCCAGCTCTGGCGGCCATCCCCAGGATCCGGTTCATGGGCACCAAGTCGAGGAACTTCAAAAGCAGCGCCTGGACGATGAAGCTGATGCCTAACAGCCCGTTGGGGATCAGTGCCGGGAGAGCTGGCGCGCAGACCACGTCGGGCCGCCCGTCGGCACAGGTGCAACCGTCGGGACGGCGATACTTGTGACGCTTGGTGCGGCGGCGGAATAGGCGCACGTCCCACTCGATGGTCTCGCTGGTTTCCGGTTCGTCGCAGGGCACCCAGGGTTTGTGGCAACAGGCGCAAATGATCTGGTCGGCGGGCGGGTCGAGTTCGATCTCGACGACCGGCAGGTCATGGCGCGGCTTGCGGCCGTGGCCGGGTGTGCCTGGTTGCTGGCCGCGGGGTCGCTTCGCCTGGGGCGGGGTGGTGTTTTTGGAATTGCCGATCTCGCTTTTGCGTCCGAAAACCCGGTGCGTGAGTTCCGCCACTTGGGCTTTGAGCGCCTCGATCTGCTGGTCCTTTTCCAGCAGGCGTTGCAGCGCCCGATCATGCATGCTCTTGTAATATCTGGCCTGCTGTCGGTCATGGATCGCCGCTAGGGTGGCAGCGATTTCTTTCTGCTCCCAAGCCTGTCGTTCCTCTTGCCAAGCCTGCCGTTCCCCCTGCAGCCTGGCATTTTCGCGGCGCAACCGCTCGGTATAAGCAACGGGGAACGCGCCCGACCGCGGTTGTTCCGGGTCGGGAAAATCAGCCAATGATGACTGGGGCTTCGGCATTCCGAGCCCTTGTTAGCAGGGAAAATCCCGCGTGTCCCGCACAAAATGAACCCAGCCCAAACTTTTTTCAGCAGAGGCACCGAATATTTACGTTGCACACGATGCCGTAGTCCAGAAATGCGTTGCCGCCGTCGGAATTGTCGAGCACCCGGTTGCCGCACACGATGGCGGTGGTGTTGTCCCACAGATAGATGCCGTAGCGGCTGAAGCCGGTGACGATGTTGTTTTTCACCAATGGACTGCCGCCGTTGACCCGGATGC
>RPOS01000308.1 GCA_003820635.1 Verrucomicrobiaceae bacterium
ATCCGTTGGAATGGCGGCGTGAGTTTCCCGATCCAATCCGGCCATCCGTGCATCGGTTGCTCGGAGGCGAACTTGTGGGACAACGGCCCGTTCTATCAACGGCTGCCGAATTTCCCTGGATTCGGCATCGAATCCACGGCGGACACGGTGGGCATCGCGGTGCTCGGAGCGGCCGCGGCGGGTGCCGTGGGCCATGCCGTGATGACCAACTTCCGCAAACGGAAAGACATCGGCGAACAGGCCGGCGAAAGCGTGGAACAGGCTGAAAACCCCGAAGAAAAACCCTGACCCCCTACTGCCATGAGCGAACGAATTGTCGTGGACCCCGTCACCCGCATTGAAGGCCACCTGCGCATCGAGGCCGAGGTGAAGGACGGAAAAATAGTCGATGCCTGGAGCGCCGGAACGATGGTGCGCGGGCTCGAAATCATCCTCAAGGGCCGTGATCCGCGCGATGCCTGGGCTTTCGCGGAGCGCGTTTGCGGCGTCTGCACCACGGTGCATGCGCTCGCCTCGGTGCGCTCGGTTGAGGACGCGCTGGACATCAAAATCCCGCCCAATGCCGAACTGATCCGCAACATCATGTTCTGCACCCAGTATATGCACGACCACGTGGTGCACTTCTATCATCTGCACGCGCTCGACTGGGTGGATGTGGTGAGCGCGCTCAAGGCGGATCCGGTGGCAACCTCCCAACTGGCGCAGAAGCTCTCGAAGTATCCCAAGAGCTCACCGAACTATTTCTCGGAAATCCAGAAGCGGTTGACGAAGTTCGTCGAAAGCGGGCAGTTGGGGATTTTCGCCAACGGCTACTGGGGCCACCCGGCCTACAAGCTGCCACCGGAGGCAAACCTGATGGCGGTGGCGCATTATCTGGAAGCACTCGAGTGGCAGAAGGAAATCGTCAAGATCCACACGATCTTCGGCGGCAAGAACCCGCACCCGAACTATCTCGTCGGCGGCGCGCCGTGCTCGATCAATCTGGATGAAGCCAACGCCATCAACGCCGAGCGCCTCGCCTTCGTCGGCCAGGCGCTGCAGCGCGGGCTAGAGTTCGTGGAGCAGGTTTACATCCCCGACGTGCTCGCCGTGGCACCGTTCTATCTCGATTGGGCGGGCATCGGCGGAGGTTTGGAAAACTACCTCTGCTACGGAGATTTGCCGACGAATGGTTTTGCCGACATCGGCAGTTTCAAGTTCCCGCGCGGAGCCATCCTCGGCCGCGATCTCACCAAAGTCCACGAAGTGGATCCCAAGGATGACACCGGCGTGCAGGAGTTCATCGACCACTCATGGTATGAATATTCCGGTGAAGGTGGGAAACATCCGTGGCAAGGTGAAACCAAGCTCAAGTATTCCGGCCCGAAACCACCCTACGAGCACCTCGATGTGGATGCCAAATACAGCTGGCTCAAGACACCGCGTTGGAAAGGCCATGCCATGGAAGTCGGGCCGCTGGCGCGGATGCTCGTTGGTTATGCCTCCGGCCATCCTGAGATCAAGAATGCGGTGACCGAGGCGCTGGCAGCGCTCAACGCTCCTCCGGCGGCGCTCTTCTCCACGCTCGGGCGGACTGCCGCGCGAGCCATCGAGTCGAAACTCGCCGCGCGCTGGGGTCTGGAGTTTTATCAACAACTCCTCGCCAACATCAAGGCGGGTGACACGCGCACGTTTAACAAGGAGCGTTGGGAGCCATCCACCTGGCCATCCGAGGCCCGCGGCGTTGGTTGCAGCGAGGCACCGCGCGGTGCGCTCGCCCACTGGCTGGTCATCAAGGACAAGAAGATTGAGAACTATCAACTGGTGGTTCCCAGCACTTGGAACGCCTCGCCGCGCGATGGCAAGGGCCAGCGCTCGGCCTACGAGGCTTCGCTCATCGGCACACCGGTGCACGATCCGCAACAACCGCTCGAGATCATCCGCACGATTCATTCGTTCGATCCGTGTCTCGCCTGCGCCGTCCACCTCTACGAGGACCACAAGGAAATCGCCCGGCACGAATTGCTGGTGAAATAACCCACGGCCGCCATGCAAGCGTCACATGACTTCAAACGGGTTTACGTTTGGGAACAACCGGTGCGTTGGTTCCATTGGATCAACGCGCTGTGCGTGATCGTCCTCGGCGTGACCGGCTATCTGATCGCGCACCCACCGGCTTTCATGAGCGTGGGCGAGGCGTCATCCGGTTATTGGTTCGGGAAACTGCGCTTCACACATTTTGCCACGGCCTATGTGTTTCTGGCGAACTTCTTGTTCCGCCTCTACTGGGCGGGAGCGGGCAACAAATACACGCATTGGCGCAATTTCTTCCCGATCTCGATGCGCCAGTTGCGCGAAGTGTGGGCCGTGCTCAAGGTGGACGTCCTCCAATCGAGCGACAAGCCGGTGCACACGCTCGGGCACAACGCGGTGGCCTACTTCACCTACATGGGCACCGGCCTGCTGACGGTGTTCCAGGTGATCACCGGCTTCGCGCTCTATGCGCCGATGACCGATTTCTGGTTCCCGCACCTGTTCGACTGGGTGGTGCCGATCTTCGGCAGCGAGCAGAACCTGCGCATCTTCCATTATGCGGTGCTATGGCTCTTCACCATCTTCACCCTGATCCATGTTTATCTGGTGTTCTATCATGACTATGTCGAGGGCCACGGCGTGCTCTCGTCGATGGTCGGCGGATGGAAATTCATGGAGAAGGAAAAGATCGAGGCCGAGGAAGCCACCGGCATCTCCGGTCTGCCGCGGCGCAACAAGAGCACTGCGCCCAAGCACGCGAAAGTCTGATCCAATGGCCGCCCTGCTCGACAACACGCTGGTGGGCGAACCATATGTCGCGTGGCCGCACGCCGCCATGCCCACCGCGCGAGTGCTCGTGCTCGGCGTTGGCAATCTGTTGATGGGCGACGAGG
>RPOS01000309.1 GCA_003820635.1 Verrucomicrobiaceae bacterium
ATTGCAGAAGTGGAAGGTGTTCCAAGCCTGCACGCGCGCATCGCCCCACCACTGGGCCTGCTCGCGCCACGGGGTGTCCACATAGGCATCGAGACTGCAGCATTCCTGGGTCCAGGCGCAGGCCTCCCAGATGGAGTTGAGAGTCTCGTCCGAGGAATGGAAGGAACCCTCGCGTGTGAACGGGTAGGCCATGCTGCGGATCGAGAAATCCAGCTTCAGCGGCTTGGTGGCATCGCGCACGGTGATCACCGCGTAGCGGAAGCCCATCGGATGGAAAAAGGTGTGCTCGTTCTTCCCCTTCCTCAAGATGGCCCGGTTGCCCAGGGCGATGTCGGACCATGAGTTGGTATCCACATACGGCGCGAGCGTTGCGGGATCGACGACTTCATGGAAGGTCAGATCGACGGTTTCCCCGCCGCTGGCGCCGTTCACCGTGAGGATGGGACATCCGACCACGGTTTTTGAAAAGTCGATGAGGTAACTTCGCCACCGGCCCTTGGGCGATGGTTCGATCGTCAGCGGCCAGCGCGCGGGGCCGGTCGTTTTGTGGGCGAATCCTTCCTCATGGCGTGTCAGATAGACATCGCGGGTGCTTGCCGCACCCTTTGCGGAGCGACCGGCGGCGATGCCGACGAGGCGGCCTTTGAAACTCTCGTCTTCGCGGAGCAGCGGGATTCCGCGGGTCTCCAGGGAATACCACGGCATGGCGTTCCATGCCCGCGGCTGGTCTTTGGGATGTTTCCATGCCGAGTCGTCGTAGCTGATACCGGTCCATCCGGCGGGTTCATCACGCAAATCAATGTGTTCCTGGAAGGACATCTGGGCAACCAGCGGGACCACATCCTTGCGGACCTCGGTTTGGCGGCGGGCTTTCCAAGTCTCGTCGGTGACCACGAGGGTTTTGCCAGCCTGCAGGGCGAGCAGGAGTCCGGCCGTGTCCTCGCTGATGTAGGAAAAGGTGCCGCACCCCGGATGATGCGCGCGCACGGCGATGATGTTTTTGCCTTTCTTGAGCCAGGGCCGGATATCGATCTCGTCAAAAGGCCAGTGCGACTGGAATCCGCGCGCCGGTCCACCGCAGACGTAGCGGCCGTTGAGGTAGAGTCGATAGGATTGGTCGGCGGTGACCAGGACGCGCGCCTTGCCTGGAATCGCATCAAGCGTGAAGCTCTTGCGGAAAAGGGCATAGCCGTTGTGGAGGTCGGTGTTGGCAAGGCCCTGCCAGATCCAGCGCGCCTTCTTCAGCGCGTCGGGGACCGTGGATGTTTGAGGCATGCCGTTATCGAGCAGGACGGATTTGGATGATTTCATGAAGGTCAATTTTGGGAATTCGAAGGGTGCAGACGCCTTTGGTCCAGGTAAAGGGGATTTTCGTTCCAGCTGGCTGATGGGTGACTGCGCTTGGCTTTTGATCCAAGCGGATGCGCACTTGCACATCGTGAATCGGCAGGATTTCGTCGTGGGTTTCCCGCCTTCGTCGGATAACTCGAAACCCCCGGATGGCCCTTGCAATCGCATTGCACATAGTCGGGTTTCGCCTCACGCAGCATTCTCGCCAGATCGCTCTGGAACGGGCGGCCGCCGATTGGCTCGTTGTCCGTGGTCGCATGGAAATCAAAGTGGAATCCGAGGAAGCTCTCAGCGCGAGTCAGGCACCTGGGTGGGTCCGTGTGTTTGTTCATTCGGGGTGAGCGTGATTTTGGCATGGAGGTGTCTTCAGCCACGATGACTGAGTTGTCGTTAACGAAGCCAGCGTGGGACGCCTTGGGCTGCCAATCAAGTTGAGAGCCCGGTTTTTCTTGCACAGGTTGCATGAATGGTCTGATTGGCGTTCGTCAGGACGCTGAATCTCCCCATGAATCCCACGCAGATCGAAATCGCCAGGCTTACGGGGTTGTCGCACGCCACCGTCTCGCGGGCGCTGGCGGACAGTCCGCTCATCAGCAAGGCCACCAAGGAGAAGGTGCGGCTCGTGGCTTCAGAGCTTGGCTATCGGAAGAACGCGGTGATGTCCAATCTCATGGCCATGATGCGGGCCGGGCGGGATCCGGAGGTCCGCTCGACCATCGCCTTTATTTCCCCGTTTCCTCTCGACCAGTACTGCGGTTTTGATGCGAACTGGGAGCAGTTTTATCTTGGGGCGAAGAAGCGCGCGGAGTCGCTCGGCTATCACCTCGATGTCATTTGGCGCAACAAGCCGGGGCTCACGCGCGCCGGGTGCACGGCCATCCTGCGCGCACGCGGCATCCGGGGATTCATTGTCGCGCCGCGCGACCGTCCGCTCGGCCGCTTGTCGATGGATTGGAAGAATTTTGCCTGCGCCACGCTCGGCCACAACATGCCCGGGCTGCATTTGCACAGCGCGATGGCGGATCACTATCAGAATGCGTCCCTGGCCCTGCGCGCCGCGCGGAAATACGGCTATCGCCGCATCGGTTTGATGCTGACTCGTGAGCAGGACGGATACTTTTCCGGTATGTTCAAGGCGGCATTTTTACTGCACCTGGAGTCGGTTTCTCCTGAGGAACGGGTGGAGCCCTTCCTTCAGTTGTCCGATCCAAGTCCTTCCAAGGACCGGGCCGCCCGTGAATGGATCAAGAAACACAAGCCCGATGTCATTCTCTGTGGAGGCTCCCACGTGGATGAATTGCTCGCGTCGATGGGTCTCAAAGTCCCCGGCGATATGGCTCTGGCGGATCTCACGCTGGCGCTCCCACGCGAGAACCGGGCAGGGGTGTGGGAACGCACCGCCGAGACCGGTGCCTGCGCGGTGGATCTCGTGGTCGAGCGACTCCACAACAACGAACTAGGCCCGCCTGCCGTCCCGAACTCCGTGCGCCACCAGGGCACCGGGCACGCTGGTCCGACGATGCCCACGCG
>RPOS01000310.1 GCA_003820635.1 Verrucomicrobiaceae bacterium
AACTCCCCCTTCGTCGGTAATGTGGCGAGCTGGCGGAGGTCGTCTTGGATCAGTTGAGGATAAAAAACCGGATATCCCCTCCAACTCGAGTTATTGAAGATTTCATTGTAATACTCCCAGCAGTAAATGTTAGCGACTTTCTCCTTCCACTGCGCCAAGCCGCGCCGGATCTCCCCCTCATAGGCGGCGTCCGTGAAGTTTCCGCGGGTTTTGCAGTACATCACGGCCACGTTCGGGCTCATTTTTTCAATATTGGTTGGCGGCAGGGTGTAGGCCTCATAGGCAATTGTTCCAATCAGACGTTGCGGGTGTGTCTTTGCCACCTCACGCGCAACCCGGTCGATGAATCCCCAGACATAGTTCGAGAACTTGCCGAGATCACCGCGCTCGGGGGTGATTTGTTTTTGGGCCTCGGGTTTGTCCGTGATGCGCATCATGCCATCGTTTGGCGAGAGCGGGAAAACCAACTGGTCGGGGTTCGCGTCAAAGTAGTCGCGGATCTCTTTGACAACCGCCGCCTGAAAACCTTCATGCGTCAGGTCGAAGTTTCCCGGTCCCATGATCGTGGACAAGGTGG
Organism: Verrucomicrobiaceae bacterium; assembly: GCA_003820635.1. The sequence goes on from RPOS01000310.1 coordinate 578, forward strand.
TGAAGTCCCGCTGGCCGTCGATGAGTGCGAAATACTCAGGGTGGGTATCCTTATACTTGAGAAAAAAGTGCCCGAGGGAATGCGTGATTTGCACCGGGGCCGGCGTGCCGAATCCAACCCGGCGATACCACAACGCATCTTCATCGGACGTTGAAAAGAATCCGAAATATGCGTGCCGGTGCTCGAACCGGGGTGACTGGGAAATCGTTCCGACGCTTAGATCAATCGTCGTCCGATCTGGAATGACCGTACCCAAAGGTCCCGGCATGTACCAGCGGAAGCCAACGATTTCGCGGAGAAAAGAATAGACGCCTTGCAGCGTCCCGGCATCGCCAAAGGCACCGATCTTGAGTTTGTCGTTGTAGCTTTCATGGAGGCGCCAGGGATTATCGAAGCCCACCAAGGGAGGCCCGTTGTAATCACGTCCTGCAATGATCATCCACTGCGCCGTCGTTTTGATTTGGAAGCCGTCATGGGGCATCGCGCTCACATCCACCCCCTCGGCGCGGGCGAACTCGGAATCTCCGACATGAATCACATAAGGTTTCGCGATGAGATCCTTCGACTTTGTGGGATCCTGCGGATCGGTCAGCTTGCTCAAATGCGAGCGAAGCTCGTGGGCTGCCAGCTGGGACACCGGTCCGGCGTCAACCTCCACCTTCACCACAATTTGAGCGGGGGTAATCTGGAACGATTGCGTGGGGTTGGCATCCGGGCGGCTTTCGTCAGGTTCGGCCCTTGCCGTGACGATGGCGAGCACCGCATACGAGAGACCGACGATGAGACTGCTACGATGGGAATGTTGAATTGGCATGGCTTGCCTTGGATGAATGAGAGAACGGCCCGATCCGACTAGCGCTCTATCCGCACCATGATCTTCGGCAGGAACCCCGGCCTCTTATCCAAGGTGATACCCGTTGGCTTTAGGTTCGGGTTGCCTTCTTTTTCTGCCTTCACATCCTGCAGGCGGAAGGAAATGCTGGTCATTCCAGCCTGGATTTTTTCCAGCAGTTGATTCGTCACTTCGAACTCTTTGACCTTTCCTTCGGCCTGACCTCCCTTGGTCTGGTCTGCCGAGGAGACGGTCACCGTCGCGACAGGTTTGACTTCAGATGACGAGAGCGATTCTTCCGTCAATTCGTTCAACTGCCGATCAAACACAACCAGCGCGATCTCGCGCTTGTCGTCCGGTCCGAAAATATAGTCCGCGTGAAAAACCAGCTTGGCCGATTTGATCTTCATCGCCCTCCGCAATAGCGGTCTCGCATCGAAAGTCATCACGACCCTATCCGCCCGGAAATGCATGTTTGGGCTCCCTACAAACAGCCCAACGCCCTCCAATCCCTTTAGGAAAAACTGTCCGCCCATGCGGGTCGCGCCGGAGGCAATACCGGACTCGGAGTTGAGCGGAATTTCCATCTCAACAAGATCTCCGGCGGGCGGGGCTGCCTCGACAGCAAGGGCGAGTGCCGAGACAGCAAGAATAAGGCAGAGAGACTTGATCAGAAACATCCGGGAGCAAGGAAGAAATTACAAGCGAAGCCCTTGGTTTGGAGAGGTTCAGTTCGGCGTGACCTTGAGGCGGGCGAATTGCTTGTCGCCGGGGCCGCTCACGGTGTAGGAGAGCGAACCACCGGGACCATCGGTATTCTCGTCAAGGTTCCCTAGGGAAACATCTTCCCAACTCTCGAGATCGGTGGAAACTTCAACAACAAATTGCGTGCCATAGGCACTGCTTGGGATGTTGCCACCATTGGGCCAAGTCACCGCCTTCAAGCCATTAAGGCCAGGATTGGCGGTGAAGCCGGGGGCGGCGTCCATGAAAAACTCCACCCCGTTGCTCACACCATCGTTGTCCCAGTCAAGGTTGGCGGCCTGGCCACCGGCATTCGTGCTGGCCCAGGTGGCGAAAGTCGGAGAATTGGAGACGGCCGTCAACTTGAAGGCGCTGACGCTGCCCACAGCAGGTCCTTCCGCAACGAAACCGACATAGGTGATTGTGGGATTCGTTGCATAGGTGAAGGTGCTGCCGATTTGGACGCCTCCTTGATACATGGCTGTCTTCCACTGGGATCCAGTGGTATCCAATCGAACAAGAACTTCATTGCTCGTTAGCACATTGGCGTTAAACCCTTGTGGCCAGACCTGCCAGTCTGCAGTCCGGAGAGCTGCGGATGACCATCCATAGGTCGCGTTGGTTTCCAGAAATCCCACCCCAACCCACGACCCGTTGACAGTGGTCACGTTGATTGTCGCCGTCAGATCATAGACA
>RPOS01000324.1 GCA_003820635.1 Verrucomicrobiaceae bacterium
AAACTGAAACTGCTCTTGGAGTTCGGACAGTGCGCCCTTGGCAGCCTGTTTTCCCTTTGCGCGTGCGATGAACGGAGTGGCCCACCAAAAGCCGCTTGTCACGACCGCCGTTGCCACGGCGGTTGCGATAACGATTCGCGTTGGGAAAGGAGCTTTGGAGGGCACTTCGGGAACTGGTGCGGGAACGACAAGCTGGTTTCCACAATTATTGAGCCTCGCGAATTAGAGTGACAGAATGCATTCCGAATGTAAGGTTCATGCATGGCCTTGCAGGGACCCGTTGATCAGTCCGCTCTCCAGAAGCGTCGCTTGAAAGCTGTGCACTTGTTTGAGAAAGGAATTTCTCCATCCGAAGTTGCCCGCCGTCTGGGGGTTCACCGCCAGTCCGCCGGTCGTTGGCGCATGGAGTGGCTGGCAGGTGGAGACCAAGCACTCAAGAGCAAGGGCCGAATCGGCCGCAAGAGCGCCATCAGCCCGGAGCAGACAGACCGGCTTGCCACGATTCTCAAGGCAGGCGCGGTCGCGGCTGGCATGCCAACCGAAGTATGGACATTGCCACGTGTGGCCAAGGTCATTCGCAACGAGTTTGGTGTGGGCTACCATCCGGGCCATGTCAGCAAGGTGCTTTCCGCCATGGGCTTCAGTTGCCAGCGCCCGTCGCGCCGGGCCATCGAACGGGATGAGGAGAAGATCCGCCATTGGAAGCGGCACAAGTGGCCGGCTATTAAAAAAAAGCCCGTCGCGAAGGGCGTTTGATCGTCTTTATCGACGAGACGGGAGTAAGCACCAAGCCCCACCGGGTGCGGACATGGGCACCTCGTGGTCAGACTCCGGTCATCAGGGAAACGTTCGGTTGGAAAAGCTTGTCGGTAATCGGTGCCATCAGCCTGTGGCGGATTCTTTTCCGCATTCACGCGGGAGCTATCAAAGCGCCTCAAGTGGTGGATTTCCTCAAAGTGCTACAGCGCCACACTCGCCAGCCAATGATGATCATCTGGGATGGCGCGCCGATTCATCGCTCCAAGCTGGTTATGCAATACGTGGCATCCACCGAAGGTGACATTGCCATCGAACGATTGCCCGCATACGCTCCGGAACTCAATCCTGCGGAATACATCTGGGCGCACTTGAAGGAACACGAGATTGGCAACCTACTGGTGCGAGAGGCGTGGCAACTATCCCATCATGCGACTGCCGCATTGAGGAAAATGCGGCGCAGACCCAGGATTATCCGCGCATGTTTCGCTCAAGCTGAGCTTTGGCCCGAATAGTCACTTTATTATGCGAGTCTCAATAACTGATTCATTGCCAGCCATATTGGCTCATTTGAAAAAGCTCGGCGAAGCCATTTCAAACACCAACTCATGCAATCAGTTGACTTCGCCGCCGCCGGCGATGGAAACCAATAATCGTCGCCAACCAAAGGGCACCGTGATCATCGGCAAGGGTGCGGCCACCGTGAGAATCTACCCGTTCGTCCGCAAGGATGGCTACAAGCAGAACAACGTGTGCTGGCGGGACGGTGGTCGCCG
>RPOS01000311.1 GCA_003820635.1 Verrucomicrobiaceae bacterium
AGGATGGCTATGATTATCCGATGCAAGGCGACTACCAAATTTCGTGGGATAGATTGATTGAAGAGACGAAAGAGTGTGCAGAATTTTTACCTGAGATAAAAATCGTCCTGGAATATAAACCTAAAGAACCGCGCACGCATTGTTATCTAGCAACGGTTGGAAAAACTCTTTTATTGATTGAGAAAGTAGCTAAGTCGAATGTCGGAGCAATGATTGATGTAGGACATTAACTGATGGCTTATGAAAACACAGCTGAGTCTGCCGCTCTTTTACAGTATTTTGGTAACAAATTGTTCTACATGCACTTCAATGACAACTGGCGTCTGTGGGATGACGACATGACAGTCGGGTCTGTTCACACCATCGAGATGCTCGAATTACTATATTGGCTGGATAGATTAGCCTATACCGGATGGTATGCATTGGATATCTTTCCCTATCGGGAAAATGGCATGCAGGCAGCCCAAGAGAGCATTTTATGGCTTCAAGGGCTTCACAAAATGATCGATCGGATAGGTCGTGAGCGATTCACAGAAGTAATCGCAAATGGTAATTCAATGGCCGCTTCAGCCCTATTCAGGGAAGCATTCCTGGATTGATCAAATTAGTTTAAATTCTCCCTTTAATCCTTGGGAGCAATCTGGTCCAATCCAGATGTGATATTGTCCAGGGTCAATTCTCAATCTCTCATCGAGACCATAATAAGCAAGACCATCACGATGGATTTTGAATACCACTTTTTCCGTCTTACCTGGGTCCAAGGGGATTCTTTTAAATCCTTTTAATGTATCATCTCAAAAAATAGGGGCGCGATCAGGTATCCGCCCAAGACCAGCCCAAATCGAGATCCTTGGCACGTTTTTCAACCAATTCAGCCAACGGCGGGATCTGATTTTCGGCAGAAATACGATCATGCAGATAGCGATAGAAACTCACGCCCAACTTTTTCGCAGTGGCAGACAGGGTGGCAAAGGTGTCCCAGGCGCGCACTCCATCCTGAGTGCGCGGTCCAAAACTGACATCCCGTTTGCGAACACGCTGACGAACTCCCAGTTCGGAGGCATTGTTATGCAGCGGCAGTTCGGGGTACTTGAGCACCAAAAGCAAACTGGTCTTCTTGGCTCGGGTCTTGGCGATCGTTTGATCCAGTCCGTCATACCCGGTGTGGGTCGAGAACAAGCGGTCAAACTCGGTCTCCAAGCGCAAGGCTTCTTCCGGCGAGGGCTTTTGGCGATAGGCCAACAACTGGTCGTAATATTCCCAAAACCGTTGCAGAAAATCCGCCAACAAAGCCCGATGCAGCGCCACTACCGGGATCAGCTTCTTGAAGGGTCGCCCGGCATGCACCCAACACAGCATCATTGCCCAGGTCAGCCAGTTGAATTGGGGGGCATCGTCACAAACCAGGGCTTGGATCACCGGAAAATCGGTTTCGGCATGGTAAGAAGCCACTGCGGCCGCATCGATCAGCGCTTTGCGCTGCTGCTGGCTCAATTTCGGCAAGTCTGCTCCCAGGCGTTTCAGGAAAACACCCTCTTCCAGGTCTTCCTCGCTGCTTTCGGCAGCCCAGCTTTGCAGTCCACCCCAGGCCTTTTTCGACCACGGCAGGTTCTCCAGGTATCCCAAAGCTTCTGCGTTCAGCCGGAAGAGGCGCACCCGCCCATTGCGCAGCACATCCAACACACTCAGCCGTTCTTTGGTCGGACGCGTATGATAGGCTGTGTAGACCGGGTTGCAGACGACATGACAATGCTGATTTTGGCCATCCACCCGCGTCAGCGTATCATCGGTTTGCTGCCAGGGACTGCTCCGCAACCCCGCTTCATACACGGCATCCTTTTCGGCGTGAAACTGGGCCTGATCTTTGATCAGCAGATTGGACAATTCGCCTTCCGAGATCTGGATGCCCACGTTCTCGAAGAATTCTACGATCTTCGGCTCGCTGGTTCCCATCCCATAGTACAAGGCCAGCGTCAGGACCTTGATCCCGGGTCCAAACTGGCCTTCATAGCCTTGCGGCAGTTGCGCCAGATAGCTCCGACCGGTCGAAGGAGCATAGTATTTCTGCTTGTGAAACAGGATATTGTCTGTCTTCAGCATGATGTCCTGCACAACCACGTCTTCATGCCCTTTGAACTTGGCATCCTCGGGCAGTATGCCTGGATCGACGGCGACCACTTGCTCTCGATCGATCTGGATTTCAGCTTTCTTGCTGCTTTTGTGTCTCTGGCGTGGTTTGTGCCGTTCTTTCTCCGAAGAGTGCTCCGTCTGGGGCGGCTTCGGAGTATTCCCCTTGATCTTGGGCTTGCCTTGCTCTCCCTTCAGTCGATTGACCTCATCCCGCAAGCGTTGGTTCTCGACCTGTGCCTCGCGCAAATCCGCCGACAATTTCTCAATCAGGTTCAAAAGCCGCACGATCAACTCGCGGGCATTCTCGTCTTGGATACGGCTAAGATCTATGTCGTCAAACATCGTGATGTTAGTTTACCTGATCATTTGCGTTTTGGGAATCGCCCAATTTTTTCCGGCGTTTTCCCCTATTTTTTGAGATGATACAAGGGCTGACCCAACGAATTGAGACGGTCAAACTGCGACAGAAAAACTATCATCATCGGCCCCAGACAAAAGTGTTGGAATTTCTGGTGGCGGTTTTGAGCGGTTTGAAGCAGTTGCAGGAAATCAGCCTGGC
>RPOS01000312.1 GCA_003820635.1 Verrucomicrobiaceae bacterium
AAACTTGGTTTTCTACAACCATCTTAATCAACAACGAGGCTTCATGGACAAGTTTATCAACAATCAAGAATTTATGGTGGAATTGTTTGACGATGAGGAACAGGCAGAACGAGCTGGAGAAATCGGGGCGGCCATTCTCGAGGCGCGCTCGCTACGGCTGACGGACATAGTCGTAGAGATGGAGGGTGAAAGCGCAGCAGGATACAAAAGGATTCAGCGGTTCCTGGCCAAAGCGGACCCGCGAACTGCGCTGTGGCGGTTATTTCAGGAAGATGCGGAGTTTGTGATAGGGGATCCAACCGAGATCGAACGCCCCGATGCCAGGAAAACGGAATATGTGGGCACGCTAAAGGATGGCAAGACGAGAGGCTTCTGGGCCTTGATGTTGGCAACCCCGTATCGAGGTCGGGCGATCCCCTGTGGGATGGTGACTTACTCATCGAAAACGATCGCACAGGGCATGGATTCGCGCAACCTCAATCATTTCCGAGCATTTGATGGATTGAAAGATATGTTGGGTGGACGTCCGTTGGTATTGGATCGAGAATTCAGCTACCTGGAATTGATGCTCAATCTCTTTGAAGAGCAGATCAACTGGGTGATCCGCCTGAACTTGCGTGCCAATCCGCCGAAATTCTATGACGATGACGGCAGGGAAGTGACCTTGACGATTTCACCTGGTGAGATAGTGGTTCTCAATCATGTTTGGTACATGGGCAAAGTGTGTATGAATGTTATCGGTACCTGGAAAAAAGGGCTGGCCGAACCTATGTGGGTGATGACAAACCTGGAAGCGAAAATAGGCCTACGGATTTATTTCGCCCGCATGAAAATCGAGGAAACATACCGCGACCTGAAAAGCTTGCTGGGGTTGACCAAGCTTATGAATAAACAGCAGGTTTACATGGAGAAAATGGTTAGCCTTTTACTCCTGACCTTTACGATTGGCCTGCTTGTCGGCGAAGAATTGCGCGACTTGCTGTATGGTGAGTCAATTGCTGAGAATGAGCCAGTGGATGCCAAAGAGCTTATCCCAGGATCTCCTTCGCTCAAGAAGGGCAAAAAGTGGAAACGTTATTCTGGCCTGTTTGTGCTTCTCAAGCAGAAGTGGACCCTCTCTCACGAACAGAAAACCGCTGTCCTGGATGCCGCTCTGACTACCTTTCGGGGCCTGGTTTACCCAAATGTCCGAACTCTTGTCTGAACCTCAGATGAACTTCACATCCGGACATAAATACTTGACTCCGGCATATCTGGCGGATTTTGGCCCTGGCTGTCTAACAGGTGTACTGTTTCGTTGTTTCTGATACTGGGGTGTCAAGGAATAGGTTTCGGGGCAGACTAACCGGAAGAAGGGCCATGTACTGATCAGCCAGATTTTGCATCGTTTTCGCCGGGTTGCGATGGAGACGCGCCAGGAATTGGTGCGAAGTTTCTGCCTGAGCCTGATATTTGCGATGACGTTGATAATCTTCAACAGGCACCCCACGCAGCTGTTCCAGAAGCTGATCTTCACTTTCGGCCAGGAAAAGGATCTGGTAGTGACCAAAATCGCGTAAGGGCAGGGTAGATTTGCGCCCGCTGATTCGGCGCTGATGACAGCGCAAGCGTCCGAACAGGCTTTCCACTTGGAGGTTGTCCTGGGGCAAGCCCGGTATATCGAAGCAGTGAAGCAGGTCATCGCCAAACAGATCCCAACGTTTTCGTAACCCACTGTAAAGTGACAGGGGAATGACCTGACCTTGGGCATCCGAGGCGAAATTGCGAAGCAATTCTGCCATTTCGAGTTTGACCTGGTTCCTGGTCGGTGCTGGTATATCTGCATACGAGCTGGGCGGATAGCGCAAGCAGGCGGCAATGCGCAGAAACCAGGTGTGGGTTTTGTTTATGGTTTCAGCCAACTGGCGGTTCTTCTCTAAGG
>RPOS01000313.1 GCA_003820635.1 Verrucomicrobiaceae bacterium
CAGTGCAGCCTGTTTCTGAGGCGGTGCCTGAGCCTACGCTTGCACCCAAACGTGTTGTGCCGCCGGAACTTCAGCCGGTTATTGATTCACTCACCGCAGCGGGTGTAAGACCCGAGACGAAAACATGGGCTGAGAATGGGCGGAATCGTCCGTTCCTGCGTAAGCTTGTGAGCATGTCTGTGATGGCCCCAGAGGCCAGACAGGCTGCGCGTAAGGCGCTTAAGCTTGAAGAAGGCTCACATAAAGCGGAGGCATTCGATGCACTATTCCCAGCACCCAGAGTTCCTGCATTTGAACCTGCCGCCGGAGCAGGTAAGCCTAGCGTGGGCATACCTAGCAAGCCTAGACCTGTCGCGCCCGCCGAGCCCACTACCACCGGAGCTGGAGAAACTGTCCGACGCGGAGTGGTACCTGTTGGAAGAACTGCTCCAACACCAACTGCGCCTGAAGTCGCTGCAAAGCCTGCACTAGCACGGCCTGAGCAGTATTGGAACGACACCGCCGAAGCTGTTGGTGGCAAGAAGCCCTTCTCCGAGCTGACGCCAGCGCAACGCAGTGCATGGCGCGAAGCAGTAAAAGAAGAGGATGTAGGCACACTGCGCAGTGAATATGAACGGATTGTGGCGGAGAAGCCTGTTGCGCAACCGTCACGTGCTGCCGAAGTAAAAGAAGCCCGGCGTAAAGCTACGGAAGCTGAAGTTAAAGAACGCCGACAAGCTGCTCGCCCCGATGAAGAGGCGCTAAGCCTGCGCGGGGAAGAACGCACCAAGCAAGTAACCGACTTCGAGCAAACCCTTCGCGCCGCGCTCAACAAGTTTGGCCTGAAAGACATTGGCCTTAAGCTCATCAACGGCATGACAGCGGAAGGCTCTTACGCCCAGAAGCTCATTCAGATTGCCTCCGATTCTGCCAACCCAATCCGCACGCTTCGCCACGAAGCTATCCATGCTCTGCGCGAGCTGGGTTTCTTCACCGATGCCCAATGGAAATCCCTGTCCAAAATGGCTAAGGACAAGTGGATTGACCAATACCTCAAGCAGCGCAACATCGATGGTAAGCCACTGAAGGCTGGTGAGGAATCGCGCTACGACGCCTATATGCGCGAGTACAACGGTGACATGGAGAAGATCACCGAAGAAGCAGTGGCCGATGCCTTTGCTGACTTCGACGCGACCAAGCCGCCCGCAGGTATGGTTGCCGCAGTAGTGGCCAAGCTACGCAAGCTGTTCCAAGCGATCAAGTCTGCGCTGACCAAGGTGGAATCGCCCGAGCAAATCTTCGGCAAGGTTGAGAAGGGTGAGCTGAAAGAAGGTGCGTTAGCGAAGCAGGGTGAGGCAAAGAGTATCAGAGGCAAGGGGACAGAAGGACTGCCAACAATCGGCCCAAAACAGGATGGCAATTATTTAGAACGTATAGAAAATATCCGCCGACAAATTGGAGATGATTATGTGGCCGGACGAATGACTCATGAAGAGTTTGCTCAGAGAATGGAGGAGACTTCGGATGAGTATCAGAAGGCGTTGATGGCTGACCAGAAATTAAAACAACACAGCGCAGCAGAGCGTCTTGAGGAAGTGTTTCCGGGGTTTTACGCGATTCCGGTTGGAACCCGTGTTTTGGCTACCGGGCCGAGACATGAAGAACCGACAATGGGTACGGTAACCGGATCAACAGATATTAGAGTTGGCGAAAAGGCTTACAAGTATCCAATTGTTCATTTCGATGGTGACTCACGCCCGCGTCGTACAGGTTATAACGATATTAAAGAGGTTTTTGCGCCGCGCGTTATTAAAGAGGAAGGCGATGTTCGCAAGAGCCTGCG
>RPOS01000314.1 GCA_003820635.1 Verrucomicrobiaceae bacterium
CTATGACGTTTCGCCCACGACACGCCCGCTGACGCGGGCAAAATCGATGGGCGCAAAAAAGCCCGCCGAAGCGGGCCTGTCCTACCATTCAAAGAGCCATGCCAGAATCACAAAGCCCGCCATGATCGCCAGCGTGAGCCAGCCTAGTTCCTGCCCTACGCTCACGCGTCAAGCCTCTCAAGCTCTTCCTGCCACCCTAGCAGGGCATCGCATTGTGCGAGGGTATCTTTGACCACCGTATCAACCCGGCGCGAGAGCTCGGGGGGCAAGGTGCCACTAGTGCGGCATTCAAGAAGCAACGCGAGTAATTCAAGCATGATTTTCCCCTAGTTCTAACCGTTAGAATCCCTGCCCTTTCGGGCAGGGCAGTGCGCTTTACATGCTGAGCAGATTGTTATCTGCCAGAATCTCGCGCACCTCAGACGCCACAGACAGCTCGCCAATCGATTCCAGCATGGCAACCAAGGCCGTGGCATGCAGCGCCACCTCGTGACGCGTGAGGACCTTTATCGGGCCGGACTTTGGCGCGGCTTTACGGCCGCCGGTTTTCTGCGAGACAGGCGCGGCATCAATCGCTTTGCGCACGGCTTGCTGCGCCTTTTCCGCGTCAAGCTTCGCTTGTGCTGCGGCAAGCTTTACTTCATCGCTTGCCTTCGCCTTTGCGGCCTTGCTTGCGAGGGCTTTCGCCTCCGCGGCCTTGTCCGATGCCACTTGTTCCGCTTGCGCGACCTTTTCCGCATGATCTGCCTGTTTTTTGGCCGCGAGCTCTTTCTTGTGATTGTGGTACAACGAGGGGGTAAAGGGTATTCCCTTTGCAAATGCGAGCTCGAGGCTATGCCCGTAGGCTAACCCCATGTTGTACCCGAGCTTCCCGGCAAGGGTCGCCGGCATGGACCCCGCTTTTTCTAGCAACTTGAATTCTTCTTGCTCGGGCTTGGTACGTGCGCAGGGTTTCACTACCTCGCGCATAATATCTTCGGTCGCGACCTTCGGGGAAACCCCAGTAGTGCGGGCAATATCCATAAGATCGTTGATAATCTTAGCGCGCTCAACATCTGCTCGCGCTATTGCGGTCGCAGTGGCAGTGCCCACATTCTCAAATTGGGCGCGATAGGTTGCCAGAGTATCGGCAGGCATTGTCTTAATAATATCCATGATAGTTTCCTCTGTCATATCTGGGCGCTTAGGTGAAGAGCTGTAAGGTGCACCGTTAAACCTTACAACAGACTACATAATATCTTTTACTAGTCAGAATGTCAATTCTAATCGTTAGACCGATCAGCGCGCACGAACGGCCAGGGCGCGACCCCACCCGACCCCTACCCCCCGCGCCGGCTGATGTGACTCCTCCCTTGTGCTTGTGCTGAGTTTCGCAAACTCAAAGCCCACGACCCTACCTAAGTTAACTCAGAAAAATATATCGCGCCCACTACGCCGCTTAAGTTTACTTAGTAACGAGCCTAAGTTAACTCAGAAAAATATAGGGCGTGTCCGAAAAAGCTAAGTTAACTCAGATAACGCCCCCCTAAGTAAACTTAAGCTCCTTCATAAAAATATATTTCGCCCACGACTAAGCCTAACTTAACTCAGTTAACCCATACGGGCTTGCGCTTACGTAGAACCGTGCTATATTCGAGCCTCACCCTAGTGCGGGTTGCCTATGTATACGCCAGTCGTAGATACTGACATTGAATTTTCCGATTACCAGCCGACGTTTGAGACCTTGCAAGCTCGCGTCGATACTGCCTTTGCAGCACTGGCAGAACTAGAGACTAATGTGCTGGTGTCGGACGAAGACATGACCACAGCGCGGTCTGTGTTTATGGGTACGCAGAACGCCACAGACCTTGACCTCTCAAGCCCGGGGACGGTGGTGCACCTGAAGGCAATCCTTTCAGAATACGATACCAAAGTCGTAGAGTCTGCCGTCCAGCTACGTACGTACATCACAAACAAGTTGTTGCTGGAGAGTGCCCACTCCGACCCACGCATTCGGATTAAGGCCCTTGAGTTGCTGGGCAAGATCAGCGACGTTGGGTTGTTCACGGAAAAAGCCGAGATCACGCTACGCCATCGCCCAACCGAAGAGCTGGAGCAGATGTTGCGCGAGCGCCTGTCCAAGGTAATTGAAGGCGAGCACATGACGATGCCATCGTCTCCGACTCATCGCAATGAGACTATTGACGACGTGTTTGCCACCCCCGCACAATGAACCTCCAGCACATGCCGGACGCGGAGAAAGCTGACCTGCTGGCGTTGCTGGACGAGCTGGAGTCGCGCAAGCGCGTATCCATCTGCCAGAACGACTTCCTTGCGTTTATTGCAGCCCTCGATGCCACCTATAAGTTTGGCACGCACCTCAAGCGGCTCGGTGCGTTGCTGACAGAAGTCGAGCAGGGGTATAAGGATCGGATTGCTGTCAGCATGGCCCCGCGTATGGGCAAGAGCCAGATGATCTCCATCTATTACCCGGCATGGTATTTGGGTAAGAACCCCACGCACAAGGTCATTGTTGCCTCACACACTGCCGAATTGGCGGTGGATATGGCCCGTAAAGTGCGGAATTTGATGCAGACTGCCGAGTATCGGAGGATTTTCCCCGATACGACTATTGCATCCGACGCGAAAGCTGCCGGTAAGTGGAATACCAGCCAAGGCGGTGAGTATTTTGCCATTGGTACGGGGGGTGCGCTGGCAGGGCGAGGTGCCGATCTGATCGTTGCCGACGATCCGCTGTCGGAACAGGACATTAAAGCGGGTAATTTCGACTCTTTAGACGCGCTATACGAGTGGTTTTCTGCCGGTTTACGCACGCGACTCATGCCGGGCGGCAAGATATGTATATTACATACCCGCTGGCACCAGCGAGACCTCATTGGACGCTTGATTAAGGATTCCGCGACTAACCCGGACGGCGACCAGTACGAGATTTTTGAGTTTCCTGCCATTCTCAATGAGGAATCGACCGACCCGGACAACCCGCCGAAGTCACTTTGGCCGGAACAGTGGTCGCTTGAGTCGTTGCTGCGCACAAAAGCGTCGATGTCGCACATTCTGTGGCAGTGGAATGCGCAGTACATGCAGAATCCGACGGCTTCGGAGTCTGCCATCATCAAGCGGGAGTGGATCAAGTGGTGGCCGCACGAAGACCCGCCTAAAGTCGACTTTATTGTGCAGGCATACGACACGGCGCTCACTACCAAGACCCGGTCGGACTATAGCGTGTGCCAGACTTGGGGCGTTTTCTTCCATGAGGAAGACAATTCCACTAATGTCATCTTGCTGAACCAAGTGAAAGGCAAGTGGGAGTTCCCTGAGCTCAAGCAAATGGCCCTCGACCAGTACCAAGAGTGGGAGCCAGACTCCGTGATTGTCGAAGCCAAGGCCAGCGGCCAGCCGCTGATCGACGAGATGCGTCGCAGCGGTATCTTTGTGCAGGACTACAGCCCGGGCAAGGGCCAAGACAAGATCGCACGGCTCAACGCCGTGGCAGACATGTTTGCCAGCGGCCATGTATGGTTCCCGGAGACTCACTGGGCGCAAGCCACCGTAGAAGAGATTGTATCGTTCCCCGCCGCCGAGCATGACGACGCGGTCGACGCCTGTACCTTGGCCTTAGCACGTGTGCGTAAGGGCGGGTTGCTGTCCTTGCGGACTGATAACGAGGACAATGAACCAGTCTTTTTCCGCCGCAAAGGCGGCTACTACTGACCCAATTAAGGACCGACCCAATGGCAACAAACGTTGATAAGGCGCTGACCTCCGCCAACCCGCTGCTCGACAACGAGCCGTTCCAGCTTGAGCTCGACCTCGACCTCGACGACTCTCCCTCGACACAGACCCAGCTCGACGATGGGTCGATTGAGATTACGCTTGGCGAATCCACTTCTCCTACCGACACCGACGAAGACATTTCATTTGATGCCAACTTGGCTGACTACCTCGATGAGTCCGTCCTTGCCACACTGGCCTCAGACCTGATCGACGAAGTCGAGACCGACATTCAATCCAGAAAAGACTGGGTTGAGACGTATGTCAAAGGTATGGAAGTGCTGGGCTTGAAGTATGAAGAGCGGATGGAGCCTTGGGAAGACGCCTGTGGTGTGTACAGTGCCGTCTTGTCGGAAGCTGCCATTCGGTTCCAAGCTGAGACTATGCAGGAGACATTCCCTGCCGCTGGCCCCGTGAAGACGCTGATCCTCGGAGAATCCACGCCGGAGAAAGAGAAAGCGGCGGAGCGTGTGCGGGACGACATGAACTACCAGATCACGGAAGTGATGAGCGAGTATCGGACGGAGCACGAGCGGGCTCTGTTTAATCTGGCGCTGGCGGGTAGCGTGTTCAAGAAGGTCTACTTTGACCCTAACCTTGACCGGCAAGTTAGCATCACCGTGCCGGCTGAAGACATTATTGTGCCGTAGGGTGCCACCGATCTAAACACCGCTGAGCGTGTGACGCACATCCTGCGCAAAACCAAGCTGGAGATGCAGAAGTTGCAGGCATCCGAGTTTTATCGGGACGTGGACTTGGGCGAAGCGCGGTCGTATCACACCGACCTCGAGAAGAAGAAGGCTGAGGACTCGGGCTTTACGATCACTGATGACAATCGGTATTCGCTGTTTGAGTGCCACGCAGACCTCGTCATTCCCGGGTTCGACGCAGCAGAAGACGAAGACAATCTCTCACCCTTGCCGTCCCCGTACGTTGTAACGCTCGACCGTGGGTCACAGACTATTCTCTCTATCCGTCGTAACTGGGAGCCGCACCTGCCGTCGCCAGCACACCCCACGGGGACTGCGACACAACGGCCCACACCGACACCGCTCAAGCGCCAGCACTTCGTACACTACCCGTACATTATTGGGTTTGGGTTTTATGGCCTTGGGCTGATCCACATCATCGGCGGCTACGCACGCGCAGGCACCTCACTCATCCGTCAGCTGGTGGACGCGGGCACGCTGAATAACTTGCCGGGTGGCCTCAAGGCCCGTGGCATGCGTATCAAGGGCGACGACACGCCCATCGCACCCGGAGAATTCCGGGACGTGGACATCCCCTCGGGGGCCATCCGCGACAACATCATGCCGCTGCCGTACAAGGAGCCGTCTCAAGTTCTGCTCGCCCTGCTGAACCAGATCACAGAAGAAGGCCGACGTTTAGGGGCTATCAGCGATCTTAATGTTAGCGATATGAGCGCGAACGCGCCCGTGGGCACCACGCTGGCTATTCTGGAGCGCACTCTCAAGCCGATGGCTGCGGTGCAGGCGCGTGTGCACTACGCCATGAAGCAGGAGTTCAAGCTGCTGAAGGCACTCATCGCTGAGTATGCGCCCAGCCAGTATGACTACAAGCCCAGCCACGCTAACCGTAAGGCACGGCGCGAGGACTACGCGACGACTGAGGTGATCCCGGTCAGCGACCCGAACAGCTCGACAATGGCCCAGCGGGTTGTGCAGTATCAAGCGATTATGCAGATGGCGCAGGCTGCGCCTCAGATTTATGACCTGCCGTACCTGCACAGACAGATGATCGAGGTGTTGGGCGTAAAGAACGCCGACAAGATTCTGCCGATGCCCGAGGACCAGACGCCACGCGATCCGATTTCCGAGAACATGGCAGTGATGATCGGCAAGCCGGTCAAAGCGTTTATCTACCAAGATCACGATGCGCATATCTCCGCGCACATGACGTTTCTGCAAGACCCGATGATTGCCGCAACACTCGGCCAGAATCCGATGGCTCAGCAGATGCAGGCCGCTCTAATGGCGCACGTTGCCGAGCACTTGGGGTACAGCTATCGCAAGCAGATCGAGGAACAGCTTGGCGTGCCTCTGCCGCCCCCGGACAAGCCCCTGCCGGAGGAGTTTGAGGTGCAGTTGTCGCGCCTCGTGGCCGATGCGTCCAAGCAGCTGGTGCAGATGCACCAGAGTCAGGCCGCCCAGCAGCAGGCTCAGCAGCAAGCTCAGGACCCGCTGTTGCAGATTCAGCAGCAGGAGTTGCAGGTCAAGCAGCAAGACATCCAGCGTAAGGCCCAGAAGGATGCGCTCGATGCCAAGCAGGCTGACCGTCGCCTGTCTCTTGAGGAACAGCGCCTGTTGCTCGACGCGCAGAAGAGTGGCGCGCAGCTCCAAGCACAAGACAAGCAGAATGCAGATCGTTTGAAGATGGACCTGATGAAGACCGTAGTGCAGCAGCAACGAAAACCCAAGGAGAAATAATTGGCGAAGACAGTGTTTGAAGCCCTCCGGAGCAATCTGGAGGGGGAGAGTGTGCGGATAAGTAATCACCTCGCTGAAGGCAAGGCGGGGGATTACGCAACGTATAAAGAGCTGTGTGGGGTCGTCCGAGGGCTGACCCACGCAGTAGCAGCGATTACAGACCTTGAGCAGAACTACTTGGAACGAGATGATGACTGAGCCCGTATTCACTGAAGAAGAGATCGAGAAGCAACTGCCGAAACCCGTCGGTTACATGCTGCTGATCGCCCTGCCTGTGGTCGACGAGACGTATGAATCGGGCATTGTTAAAGATGCCAAGACTGTGCACTACGAGAAGGTGCTGTCGACCATCGGGCTGGTGCTGGACATGGGCTCGCAGGCATACAAAGACCCTGAGCGGTTCCCGCATGGGCCGTGGTGTTCCGCCGGTGAGTACGTGATGTTCCGCAGCAACAGCGGCACGCGGTTTACCTTCCGAGGGGTGGAGTATCGCCTCATGTCTGACGACAGCATCGAGGCTGTTGTTGCTGATCCCCGTGGCATTAGCCGCCCTTAAGGAGGGTATATGGAAAAGTTTGAATTTGAGTTTCCCGATCCCGACAAGGAAGAGGCCAAGGCTAAAGCCCCCGCCGCTGAAGCCGACGACAATGAGTTCGAAGTTGAGGTAGTCGACGATACGCCGGCGAAAGATCGCGGGCGCAAGCCTGCTGAGCCGCCGACAGACGTGACTGAGGATGAGCTGGAAGGCTATTCGGACAAGGTCAAGAAGCGTATTCAGCACTTCACGCGGGGCTATCACGACGAGCGTCGGGCGAAAGAATCCGCCTTGCGTGAGCGCGAGGAAGCACTGAAGCTGGCGCAGTCGATCATTGAAGAGAATAAAAAGCTCAAAAGTACCGTTAATCAGAATCAGGAAGCACTCCTCGAACAAGCTAAACGCTCCGCTGATGTTGAATTGGCCCAAGCCAAGGCTCAGTTTCGTGCGGCCTACGAAGAAGGCGACCCAGATAAGGTAACAACAGCCCAAGAAAACATGACATCCGCCAAGCTGAAAGCGGATCGAGTGGCTAACTTTAGGCTGCCGACTTTACAAGAGGAAGAATCTCCTGTAGAAATTAAAAATAACGCTCCGGCACAGCCGCAAGCTCCGTTAGATTCCCGAGTCGCTGCATGGGCACAAGATAATCCGTGGTTCGGGTCTGACGATGAGATGACGAGTTTTGCGTTGGGGCTGCACAACAAGCTGTACAAGCAAGGTGTCGACCTTCAATCCGACGAATACTACGACGCTATCAACCGTCGTATGCGCCAAGTGTTCCCCGATCAGTTCGAGGAATCTGAACCAGACGAGAAACCACGCCGTAAACCGGTAGTGGCTCCTGCGACCCGCACTGCCGCACCCCGAAAAATCGTACTGACAACATCGCAACAGGCTATTGCCAAACGGCTTGGTCTAACTTTGGAGCAGTACGCTCGACAGGTTGCTGAAGACATGAGGAAACAAAATGGCTGAGAACAGAACTTCACGTGATGCGGCAATTCGTAAGCGCCGCTGGGCACCCGCTTCCTTGCTGCCTGATCCTACCCCTGAACAGGGCTATGTATTTCGCTGGGTACGTATGTCCACGATGAACCAAGCTGATCCCATGAATGTTTCCGCAAAACTTCGTGAAGGTTGGGAACCGGTTAAGGCGTCGGCTCACCCCGAGATTCAGCTGGCTGCTATCGAAAATGATAAGCACCGCGACAATATCGTGATTGGTGGTTTGATGCTCTGCAAAATCCCCACTGAGATGGCTGAAGACCGTGATGCGTACTATCGCACGCAAGCGGAAAATCAGATGCACGCAGTTGATAACACTTTTATGCGCGAGAATGATCCTCGGATGCCTCTGTTCGCAGAGAAAAAATCCAAGGTCACTTTCGGTAACGGAACCTAATAGGAGCTACACATGGCGTCTACGCTTTCTCCTTATGGCCTGCGTCCGATCCAGTTGGTCGGCGGTCAGGTCTTCGCGGGTCAATTCCGCGAATACAAATTCTCGGTTAACACAGCCGCCGCGATCTTCGCTGGCGATGTGATCGCTCTTGCTAGCACTGGCGAACCGGCTTCCATCACTACAACTCCAGTTGGTATCAAGATTCCGGCTACGTCTGCTGACGCAACTGCCGGTATCGTTGGTGTGTGCGTTGGCGTTCGCTACGTTACCCCCAATCTGAACCAGCAACAGTTTGCCCAGTACCTGCCCGCCAACGCGGTCACTGCTGGCTACACTGACATTTTTGTTCGCGTGGTTGATGATCCTGATGCACTGTTCCAGATTCAAGGCACAGCCGCTCTGGGCACATTCAACAGCGGCACAAACGGCTCCGGCTGGTCTGGCGCTATCGGCAAGAATGCCGCCCTTGGTTTTGTCACTGCGGGCAACACCCGTACAGGCAATTCCGGCGTCAACCTGATTGTCGGCTCCAACGGTGCCGGTCTGGTGACTACTGCTGCTACCGCAATGCGCGTTGTTGATGTTGTGCGCGGCACTGAATCTGATTTGTACCCCGAGTTTGTGGTCAAGTTCAATCAGGGCGTGCACTCTTACTACAACTCGCTCGGCGTCTAAGGAGACTGAAGCATGGCTATTTCACGTTCACAGCTACTCAAAGAACTTCTCCCGGGCCTGAATGCGTTGTTCGGTCTGGAGTACAAGCGCTACGGCGAAGAGCACAAGGAAATCTACGAAATCGAGACTTCCGAGCGTTCGTTTGAAGAAGAAACCAAGCTGTCTGGTTTCGGTCAAGCGCCGGTCAAAAACGAAGGTTCCGCAATTGTGTACGACAACGCCCAAGAAGCTTGGACGGCGCGCTACACACACGAAACCATCGCCCTTGGTTTCTCGATCACTGAAGAAGCGATTGAAGATAACTTGTACGACAGCCTGTCTGCTCGTTATACCAAGGCGCTGGCCCGTGGTATGGCCTACACCAAGCAAGTCAAAGCCGCTTCGATTCTGAACAACGGCTTTGCTGGTGGCCCGACCTACGGCGACGGCAAGACTCTGTTCGCTACAGACCACCCGCTGGTCAATGGCGCAACAAACAGCAACCGCCCGTCTACTGGCGCTGACTTGAATGAGACTTCGCTTGAAGCCGCTGTCATTCAGATCGCTGCTTGGACAGACGAGCGTGGCCTGCTGATCGCTGCCAAGCCCCGTAAGTTGGTTGTTCCGCCCGCACTGATGTTCGTTGCAACTCGCCTGCTCGAAACAGAGCTGCGTGTCGGCACCACTGACAACGACATCAACGCGCTGAAGAACAACGGCTCGATCCCCGAAGGTTACGCGGTCAATCACTTCTTGACCGACATCAACGGCTGGTTCCTGCTGACCGACGTGCCTAACGGCATGAAGCATTTCGTCCGTACTCCGATGCAGACCGGAATGGATGGAGACTTCGAAACGGGCAACACCCGTTACAAGGCCCGCGAACGCTATTCCTTTGGGGTCAGCGATCCTCTGGGTGTGTTTGGTTCGCCCGGCGCGAGCTGATAAGTAGTTGATTTGTAGCAAAAAAGGGGCTTCGGCCCCTTTTTTGTTGTCCAGCTTGTTTTCTCACAAAGACTTTGGTACAGTTAATTAGGATTACCTGTAACTAAATCTAAAGGAGCGAATATGGACACAAAAGACCTGCCAAAAACTCGCGCTGAAGCGAAAGCAACTGGGGCCAAGTACTACTTTACTGGCGAGCCGTGCAAGCACGGGCACATCGCGCCCCGCAAAACCAAAGGCGCCTGTGTTGAATGTTTACGAGACGAGTGGAAACGTGGGGCAGTAACTCGGGCAGATTACTTTGCTGCCTACAACCGCAATGACGTAGTAAAAGAGCAAAAACATGATTGGTATTTGGCAAATCGCGAGCAAGTAATCGCCCGCGCAAAATTGCAAACCAAAGATCAAAAACGGGCCTATCAAACAGCATGGAAAGAACGAAATCTTGTTTGGGTTCGGGCAGACACTAAAGCGCGGCGTCGCAAGCACAGGCAAGCCACTCCACCGTGGATCACGCGCAAACAAAAATCTGAAATGCGAGCGCTGTATCAGATTGCTATCACAATGACCAAAACGACTGGGGAAGCGTACGTAGTTGACCATATCTACCCCTTGCGATCAGACACCGTGTGCGGGCTGCATGTGCCGTGGAACCTGCGAGTTATTACTCGCGCAGAGAACTTGCGCAAGTCAAACTTGTTGCCGGATGACTCCGCAGCGTTGGCGTTTCCAAACGCCCTTGACCCCCCACTACCTACGTGCTAAAACGTATGTATTCCGGGGCTTACCCCGGTATGCGCGACGTCCCCGGACGATGACATGCAAACGCCCATACCGAACTCGCATGTGAGGACAATATGAGCTTTTCTACTTTCTCCGGTCCCGTACGCTCGGGCACTGTGCGCGAAGGCGCTGGCCGCAACACTGGCTTGGTTGTGCTTACCCAAGCTTATGATTCTGGCGATCTGACGGGTACTACTACCGGCACGCTCGACATCAACTCGGGCATCATCCTGCCGCAAGGCGCGCAAATCATCAACATCGTGATTGACCAAGTGGTTGCTTCGACCACAGGCACAACTACGGTTTCGGTGGGCAATGCTTCCGGTGGCGCACAACTCTCCGCTGCTGTAGCCACAACCGCTGGCGGTCGTTTCACAGGCACCACGACAGCCGCTACTCAGCTGGCATGGCAGACCTCCACCACCGCCGATACAACCGTGTGGATTCGCAACGTCACCGGCACAGCTACACTGGGCTCGGGTCGTTTCATTGTCACCGTGAACTACGCGCAGCGTGCGCCTAACGGCACTGCTAACCCTGTTAGCGCTTAATTAGGAGCGCATCATGGGGATGCAGACTGACGTAAAATCCGCGCACGTGGAAGCTACCGGATCAATGGTGTCGGGCCGAACTCGGCTAAAAGGCTATCAATGTCTTTCAGGCGGAACGGCTGGCGATATTATTTTTACCGATGGCAATGGCGGAGCGGAACTACTGCGTTTCAACATACCGGCCAACACCAACAATCCCTTTGCCAATTTAATTCCGGGCGAAGGCATTTTGGCAGAAACGGGTATTTATGTGACGTTGCCAACCGCCGCAAAAGTAACGGTGTTTTATGGCTAAGAAGGCTGTGTCATTGGCGGTAGGGCGAGGAGAAAAGCTCCCGGTATCTCAGGGAGCGGGCCTTACTGCCAAGGGGCGTGCGCGGTACAACGCGGCTACAGGGTCAAATCTGAAAGCGCCTGCGCCTAGCCCCAAGACCAAAGCTGATGCAGGGCGTAAGAAGTCATTTTGCGCTCGCATGAGCGGGATGCCCGGCCCGATGAAAGATGAGAAAGGGCGGCCAACACGCAAGGCTGCTAGTCTTAAACGGTGGGGCTGTAAATGAGCGAAGCTACAAGCGAGACTGTAAAGCATGCCGTGGATGCCTTATCAATCGTTACGGTCGTTGGGACACTGGCAGACATGTTGCCTTCCATCGCAGCGGTATTCACAATCGTGTGGACAGTAATTCGCATCTACGAGACGGATACTGTTCAAGGCTGGTTTGGCAAAAAGGGAAGCGGCGATGCCGAGTAGTTCCAAGAAGCAGGCGGACTTCATGCGCGCTGTCGCGCATAGCCCCAAGTTTGCCAAGAAGGTCGGCGTTCCTGTATCAGTAGGTAAAGATTTCTCTGCGGCTGACAAAGGCCGTCAATTCAAAGAGGGTGGCGACATGGCTAAAGAATCTAAAGCGATGGTTAAGAAAGAAATGGCGTTCATGAAGGCTAAAGGCGCTCCTAAAGCGATGGTCAAGCACGAAAAGGCCGAAGCCAAAGGCATGAAGAGCGGCGGCGCGTGCTACGCCAAGGGTGGTGGCATTGAGTCCAAGGGTAAGACCAAGGGCAAAGTCATTAAGATGGCCGCTGGCGGTAAGTGCAAATAAGGATCAATCATGGCTCGTGACGTTTACACCGCAGATATGGGTATGCCCCCGTCCCCGGACGAAGGCGCTCCTGCTAAAAAGCCTGAAACGAAAAAGCCCGTACGTCGTCCGATGCCGGACGTTTACACCGCAGAGATGGGTATGCCTCCGTCGCCTGATGAAGGCGCTCCGGCTAAACGGCCTATGCGGGCGGCGAAATCTAAAGCCTATGCCAAAGGCGGCTCTGTGGGTTCCGCTTCCAAGCGAGCTGATGGCATTGCTAGCAAGGGCAAGACCAAGGGTAGGGTTTGCTAATGCGTCCTAGTCGCGGAATGGGGGCAATTAACCCTGCCAAACAACCCAAACCGAAGCGGGTGGTCAAGCGTAAAGACCGCCCGCAGGACGTGGATGTGTACGCCGAAGGCGGGCTGTACGAGAACATCAACGCCAAACGGCAGCGAATCGCCAAAGGTTCCGGCGAGAAGATGCGTAAGCCGGGGGCTCCCGGCGCACCGACAGCGGCGGCATTCAAGGCTTCGGCTAAAACGGCAAAGAGGTAAGCATGACCACATCCGGCACAACCGCGTTTAATATGGACTTCGCAGAGATCGCGGAAGAGGCGTGGGAGCGTGCCGGTCGTGAAATGCGTTCGGGTTATGACCTGCGCACAGCGCGGCGCTCCATGAACCTGCTTACGATTGAGTGGCAGAACCGTGGACTTAACATGTGGACGTTTGAACAGAACGTTCAGGTGCTCACACCGGGCACCGCCACATATACCCTTCCCGCAGACACTATCGACCTTCTCGATCATGTCATTCGCACCGGCAGCGGCACGACGCAAGCTGATCTGGCAATCTCGCGTATCAGCATCTCAACCTACGCAACTATCCCCAACAAGAACAACACTGGGCGTCCGATTCAGCTCTATGTTCAGCGGTTGCGGGATGCACCCCAAGTCACAGTCTGGCCTGTGCCTGATGCCACGCAAACCTACACGCTAGTGTACTGGCGTATGCGGCGTATTCAAGATGCCGGCAATGGCGTGGAAACGTCTGACATTCAGTTCCGTTTTCTACCCTGTTTGGTCGCAGGACTGGCGTACTACATTGCCATGAAAGAGCCCGCGCTGGCTGACCGAATCCAAATGCTTAAGGCAACATACGACGAACAGTTTGATCTTGCCGCAGGCGAAGACCGGGAAAAAGCCTCGGTTCGATTTGTGCCACGAATGTTCAGGTCGAGGTAATCATGGGCAACCGGTTTGCAGCAGGCAAACGGGCGTTCGGGTTCTGTGACATCTGCGCGTTCCGGTACCCCTTGCCGAAGCTAAAAGAGCTGATTGTTCGGACTAAAAAGACGAACATGTTGGCATGCACGGCGTGCTGGAGTCCTGACCACCCGCAGAACATGCAAGGCATGTATCCTGTAGATGATCCTCAAGCTTTGCGTCGTCCTAGACCTGATTTGTCATTGATCGCAACGTCTGTTGCTACGGGGTCGAGGGATATTCAGTGGGGCTGGAATCCGGTCGGGGGTGCCCGAGATTTCACAGCAAATGAAACCCCGAATGATTTGGTTGCCATAGGAATTATCGGCACTGTAACGATAACGTGAGAGGTTAAACATGGATAAGTCTGCAATGAAGCAAGTCGCCAAGACCGAAGTCAAAGCGCACGAAAAGAAAATGCACGGCGCTAAAGGTTTTGCCAAAGGCGGCAAAACAAATCTGCAAATGAAGCAGCTCGGACGTGGGCTGGCCAAAGTCGCAAACCAGAAGAAGTCGGCTTTCACCTACAAAAAAGGTGCTTGATATGCCCCAATACAGCCATAAGCTGATGGGAAAAGAAGTTGGGCCAGCCTCAACCTATGCGGAGCCACATACCATGCAAGGCAAAAAAGTAAAGATGGAGCCAGCGGGCAAGCTGGTTAAAACAGAGTTCAAGAAAAATTGGACTCCTATGGACGGCGTATCGTTGACGGCTAATACTGAAGCCAAAACGTCTGGCATCAAGACTCGGGGCAATGGCGCTGCGACTAAAGGCGTAACTGCTCGCGGTCCTATGGCTTGAGGTAAACATGGATTACGCGACGCTGTGTACGAACATCCAAGACATCTGTGAGAATACGTTCACAGCGGATCAGCTCGCCATGTTCACAGAGCAGGCCGAACAGAAGATTTATAACTCTGTTCAAATCCCTGCGCTGCGTAAGAACGTGACGGGCACCATGTCCATCAACAACAAGTATTTGTCAGTCCCTACGGATTTTCTGTACGCCTACTCGTTGGCGGCGATTGATTGGGATGGGGCGTATCACTTCTTGTTGAACAAAGACGTGAATTTCATGCGAGAGGCATATCCCACGCCAACCGCAACGGGATTCCCAAAGCATTACGCCTATTTTGATAACAGCGCGTTTATCCTTGGCCCGACACCTGATGCGTCTTATACCGCTGAGCTTCACTACGGATACTACCCAGAATCTATTGTGACCGCAGGTACAACGTGGCTTGGGGATGAGTTTGACTCGGCATTGTTAAATGGCGCGCTCATCGAGGCTATTCGGTTTATGAAGGGCGAACAGGACATGGTTCAGCTCTATCAGACACTCTATGTCCAAGCTATCGGACTTTTGAAGAATTTGGGCGATGGCAAGCTGCGTCAGGACGCTTATCGTTCTGGGCAATTCCGCGAAAAGGTAGGCTGATATGGCAATTACACAAACGATGGTGTCCTCTTTCAAAACTGACATGCTTGGTGGCGCGCAGGATTTGGACACTGACGTAATCAAAATCGCGCTCTATACCAGTGCGGCGACTCTTGGCGCATCAACAACGGCATACACCACATCAAATGAAGTCTCCAGCTCAGGTACTGGCTATACGGCGGGGGGCAATACGCTTACTGGTGCGACTATCTCTCTTGATGGCACAACCGGTATCTGTACGTTCAGCAATACGTCTTGGACATCGTCCTCCATTACGGCGCGTGGCGCGTTGATCTACAACAGCACCAAGACAAACAAAGCGATTGCTGTGTTGGATTTTGGCGCAGACAAGACTTCTACGAGCGGCACGTTTACCATTAACTTCCCGGCAGCTACCGCAGGGTCAGCCATTATTCAGGTGGGCTAATGTCGACAATCGTCACTCGGGCAGGTAAGGGCTCGGCGCTTACCTACGCCGAAGTCGATTCGAACTTTACCAACCTCAATACTGATAAGTATCAATCAGGGTCAACGGCGTCTTTGGCGTCGTTGACGCTGGCCTCAGCGCTTCCAGTTTTATCCGGCGGCACGGGCACCACTACCAGCACGGGCAGCGGCTCAGTGGTGTTCTCCACCAGCCCGACGCTAGTGACTCCGCTGCTCGGCACGCCCACCTCTGGCAACTTCAGCACCGGCACGTTTACGTGGCCCACCTTCAACCAGAACACCACCGGCACAGCGGCCAAATGGACAACGGCCCGCACGCTCGCGGGTAACTCGGTCGATGGCTCGGCTAACGTCGCCTTTGCCAACAAGTTTATCGTTCAGGGCACAACTGACACTGGGCTATCCGGCGCGCAATTCCTCGGCGCACTGGGCACAGGCATCGTCAAAAACACCACGACCACAGGCGTGCTGTCGATTGCTGTCGCAGCGGATTTTCCCACGCTGAACCAGAACACGACCGGCACAGCGGCGGGTTTGTCGGCTACCTTGGTC
>RPOS01000315.1 GCA_003820635.1 Verrucomicrobiaceae bacterium
CTCCCGGCTCCCCGCTGACAATCGGTACTGCCACAGCTATCCCTCTGCTTATCAATGGCCAGACAACTGGCGCCAGCTATATCAGCATCACCAATACGGGCGGGGCGTATGTTGGTGGGGTGAACAATAGTGCAGGCAGTGCGATTGTCAGCGGGCTTGCCTATTCCTCTTTGGTGGGGACAAATAACGCGACCGCTTTGCAGTTGACCACTAATGGCAATGCACGCCTGACAGTCGACAGCGCAGGCAACGTCGGTATTGGCACAAACGCACCCGGTACACTTTTGCAGGTACAGCAAACTTTAGCTAATACATACACCTCTACATCTGCAATAGACGCAGTCCCAATTGGATCACTGACCTCGATTGTTAACTTGGCGCAAGCCGCAGATGTCTTTCGCGGGGTTAATTTTTCCTCCAGAAGTGCAGCTGGCGATTTACAAAATGCTTACTTTGGCGCGGTATCCACGGCCACTGGAAATTCCCCAATCTTTGTGTGGGGTCAACGCACTGGAGCAACTGCGTATGCCGAGCGCATGCGCATCACCAGCGCAGGCGAAGTGCTGATAGGTGCAACAGCCGCAATTAATAGCTCTAAATTGCTGGTGGCAGGAGTAACCGGCAGCAATCCAGCCGTAATTCAAGGCGGCGCAGCGGCTTCAGCAGTATTGGCGTTCTACAATAACGCTGCAACAAACAATCGTTTTATGATCGGGCAGGGGTATGGAACCGCATCAGACAACATTGCTTTCATTCAAAACTATGTCAGTGCAGCTTTAGTCTTTGGTACAAACTCAACCGAACGGATGCGTGTTGATGCTTCTGGCAACGTGGGGATTGGAACGAATGCGCCCACAACTCTTGTACAAGCGTCTAAAACGCAAAACGCGGACACTAGTATAAGCGTCGTAAATCTGGATACGGGGGCAGCCGCCTCCTCATCTGTACAAGCCGGTTCTGATTCCGGTAATGCAATTCTAGCTGCTTACGGAAGTGGATTTACGCCTACTGGTGTACGCCTTGCAAGTTCCGCTGCTTTACTTACGTCGGCGGCAAGTACGGGAGGCTTGTCGATTGGTGCCCGGAATGCTGCGGGGGTCATTCGGTTTTCGACAGGCGGCGATACGGAACGCATGCGCATCGACAGCGCAGGCAACTTAGGATTAGGGATAACGCCCAGTGCTTGGAGAACGGCAGCTGGAACAAAAGCATTGCAGATTGGCGTTGGCGGCGCTTTATTTTCTCAAGACTCTTCGGGAACTTATTGGACGGTACTTACAAGCAATAGTTTTCAAAATACCTCAAACGTAGACGCGTATATAAATACTGGTTTTGCAACTTCCTATACGCAAACATCCGGAAAACATGTCTGGGCAACAGCCCCCTCCGGCACCGCAGGCGCAACGATCACCTTTACCTCAGCAATGACGCTGGATGCGTCTGGGAATCTTGGGATTGGCACCACTACTCCAACTAACCTCTTGTCCCTTGGAGGCAATGCTGCCCGCACGATCTGGATGGAGCGGCACACTACAGCTAATACAGCAGGTAACAACCTGACATTGCAGTCAGGTGGTGCAACAAGTGGGGCAACCGATAAGACCGGCGGTACGTTGCTGTTGAGCTCGGGCACAGCCACCGGCACAGGCACGTCGATCATTACATTCCTGACAGCGACCGCTGGGTGAACCGGTACTGTAGATAACGCTCCGGCAGAGCGGATGCGCATCAACTCTACGGGCAATTTGCTAATCGGCGGCACTACCCCGCAAGGCAACTCCCGAATTGAATTGCTTGGAACGAACGACGCAACTTCAGCCATTTCGCTTTACCGCTCGGATTTGTCGCACCGTACCGTTATTGGTGCCAACTATATTGGCACTTTTACGGCGTCCTCATTTTCGGTGTTTTCAAACTCCCTTGAGCGTATTACTGCCTTGTCAAGTGGCAACGTGGGGATTGGCACGACTACGCCGGTTAATAAGCTGCAAGTGAACGGTTCCTTCGGCCGCAATGCACCCGTGACCAAGACCGGTAACTTCACCCTTGGCGACGCAGAAAACTGGCTGATCTGTAATGGCACGGCGACGATTACAGTGACACTGCCAGCGGCATCTAGCTGGACTGGGCGTGAGGTGATGCTTAAAACCATCGCCGCATTCACGGTGGTGTCAGCTTCCAGCAACGTAGTACCCTTGATTGGCGGGGCAGCGGGTACGGCAATTTTGGCGGCAACAGCAGGCAAGTGGGTAACGCTGGTGTCGGATGGTACAAACTGGATCACAATGGCAGGCGCTTAAGGAGATCAAAATGAATCCTGTACTTATTCAAGCATTGGTGCGACACATCCTCACGGCGATTGCCGGGGGGTTTGCGGTTAAATATGGTGTGGATGGCGGCGCGGCTGAAGCCATCATCGGCGGCGCGTCGGCGCTGGCCGGTGTGGGCTGGTCGATTTACGACAAGAAGAAGGGCGCATAAAATGGCTGTGACTTATACATGGGTGTTCAATCCGCTGGATGTGAAGCTGTCTGAGGATGGCTTGACCAATGTGGTGTATAACGTGAATTGGCGCTTGATCGGCACTGACGGTACTTACTCGGCCAATGTGTACGGCTCTGTAGGCGTACCGGCTCCGTCGCCCGCAGCCTTCACACCTTACGATCAGCTTACCGAAGAGACGGTGCAAGGCTGGGTGGTGGATGCCTTGGGAACCGAGCAAGTGGCCCAATATGAGCAAGGCATTGCCGATCAAATTGCTTTGCAGCAAAACCCGGTTGATGCGTCCCTTCCACCTCCTTGGAGTAACACATGATTAAGCTCGAACTGTCTATTGAAGAAACCCAAATCGTTTTGGTGGGCCTGTCCAAGTTGCCCTACGAAGCTGTTGCTGCTGTAATCGAGAAGATTAAAGAGCAAGCTCAGCCTCAAGTGCAGCCTGCGGAAGAACCCGCAGCGGAGTAAGCAGTACAATGGCGGTGAGCGGTCCGGCCTGCTCACCGTCGTGCAGTCAGCCGTGCCAGTGGGACTAAACTTCTACGATCACGGACTGACAAGTGAAAGAAAACTTCGACACAGCGTTTGCCAAACTCATCCGGCATGAGGGCGGTTATGTAAATCACCCGTCTGACCCGGGCGGCATGACCAATCTCGGCGTGACTAAGCGCGTCTGGGAAGAGTGGGTCGGCCATACTGTCGATGAGAAGACCATGCGCGGGCTTACCCCGGAGATGGTCAAGCCGCTCTATAAACGCAAATACTGGGATAAAGTCTGCGGCGACGATCTGCCTGCCGGCGTGGATTACTGCGTGTTTGATGCCGCAGTGAATAGCGGCGCGGGTCGTGCGATCAAATGGCTTCAGCAATCGCTGGGCACAACCCAAGACGGCGCCCTCGGCCCCAAAACACTCGCCGCTGCTAAAGCCGCCGACCCACAACTGCTCGTCGTTGGCTATAACGCCGTTCGCCTCGCCTTCTTGCAAGACCTACCCACATGGAACACCTTCGGCAAAGGCTGGGGACGGCGCGTGGCTGAGGTCAAACAAGACGCTGCGACCATGACCGCATAAGGAGGCATTGTGCCGCTAAAGAAATTGGTTTTGAAGCCGGGATTGAATAAAGAAACCACGCGATACACCACTGAAGGCGGTTGGTATGACGGTGATAAAGTACGGTTTCGCCAAGGCACGCCCGAAAAGATAGGCGGGTGGGTGCGTATCTCAGCCAGTACGTTTTTGGGCGTGTGCCGCAGCTTGTGGAACTGGATTACGCTGGCCAGCCTGAATCTGATGGGTGTGGGCACTAACCTCAAGTTCTACATCGAGTCTGGCGGTAACTACAACGACATCACGCCTCTGCGGCTAACGGCTACGCTGACCAACCCCTTCACGGCTACGTTGGGCTCGTCAGTTATTACGGTGGCACATACAGCGCACGGAAGCGCTACGGGCGACTTTGTGACGTTCAGCGGGGCTGCCGGGCTGGGTGGCAATATTACTGCGGCTGTCTTGAACCAAGAGTATCAAGTCACGGTTCTGGGGGTAAATAGCTACACAATTACGGTTGCGGCCACAGCAATCGCAGCAGACGTAACTGGCTCGCCGGGTGGCGGAGCCGCTGTTTCCGCAGCCTACCAGATTGATTCAGGCCCAGCGTTCTCCGTGCCGTTGACAGGCTGGGGCGCAGGCTCTTGGGGTAGTGGGTCGTGGGGCCTTACGTCTGCAACGGATAGTATGCGCCTGTGGAGCCAGAATAACTTTGGCGAAGACCTGATCTTTAATCCACGCGGCGGCGGTATCTATTATTGGGATGCGTCGAGCGGACTGACCTCTCGGGGTGTGGCTTTGTCGTCTCTGGCCGGCGCCTCCAGTGTGCCAACCATTGCCAACTTCATCTTCGTATCGGACATTAGCCGGTTTGTATTCGCCTTCGGCACGACTGATTATCTGTCCGCTGCATTCGACCCGATGTTGGTGCGTTGGTCGGATCAAGAAAGTGCGGTGAATTGGACCCCGGCAGTGACCAATCAGGCAGGCAGCGTGCGGCTGTCTCACGGCTCGGAGATCATCTCCTGCTTGCAATCCCGGCAGGAAGTTATCGTATGGACGGATTCGGCGCTGTACGCGCTGCAATACCTTGGCGCTCCGGATGTGTGGGGATCGCAGCTCATGGGCGACAACCTTTCCATCGCAGGGCCAAACGCTACGGCGTTGGCGAGCGGGGTGGTGTTTTGGATGGGCATCGACAAATTCTACAAATACGACGGTCGCGTTGAGACGCTTCGTTGTGATTTGCGCCAGTACATTTTTGATGACTTTAACTCCCTGCAACGCGCACAGGTAGTGGCCGGCACTAACGAAGGCTTTAATGAAGTCTGGTGGTTTTATTGCAGCGAAAACTCGACGACCAATGACAGGTACGTTGTGTACAACTACGGCGAAGATATTTGGTACTACGGCACCATAGCACGCACCGCATGGATCGATAGCGGATTGCGATCACACCCTGTAGGAGCCACGTATCTGAACAACCTCGTCAATCACGAAGTAGGCGTAGACGACAATTCGACAGGCACGTTGGTAGCGATTGAGTCCTACATTACCTCTGCGGAATTTGACATCGACGACGGGCATAACTTCTCGTTTATCTATCGAATGTTGCCGGATGTGACCTTCCGAGGCTCTACAGCGGCCAGCCCCAACGCGACCATGTATTTGCTGCCAATGGCTAACTCCGGTTCTGGGTATAACAGCCCTGCCTCGGTGGGCGGCAGCAACTCGGCAGTAGTTACGCGAATCGCTACGGTGCCAATTGAAGAGTTTACCGGGCAGGTGTATACCCGCGTTCGAGGCCGTCAGATGTCGATCAAGATGGAAAGCACCGGGCTAGGCGTGCAGTGGCAGCTTGGCTCTCCACGGATAGATATTCGTCCTGATGGGAGGCGAGGTTAATGGCACTTGTTGAAGCTCGCATGCCCGCTGTGCCCAGCCTGCCATTAGGCCCGGTGCAGTACGACAGGCAATACGTTGACCAGCTTAATAACGTGCTGCGTCTGTACTTTAACCAGCTCAATCATGTAGTGGGGAGACTCGTGGCAAACCAAGGCCCATACGAAGTTTATTTTGGCGACGAAGGCGTCGATGCGTTTGGTCGGCTGCGGGTGAGCAACCCCTTCACTTTGTTTGATAGCCAAAACAGATACGCTATAGACAATCAGTTTGACACGTCGACAGCCACGGGGGGCACAGCAACCTATCTGAGCAATGAAAGCTCGGTGTCGTTGAATACAACCACCAGCTCAGGCAGCGAAGTAATCCGCCAGACTTATCGCGTGTTTCCGTATCAACCCGGCAAGGGCCTGACGTTCCTTGGCACCTTTGTCATGGCGGCGCCGAAGACAAACTTGCGCCAGAGGGTAGGCTACTTCAATACAGCGAACGGCGCGTTCCTCCAGCAGAACGGCACTACAGTCTCGTTCGTCCTTCGGTCAAACTCTTTGCCGACACCGGGCACGCCAAGCGACGTTCGCACAGTCAATCAAGCCGACTGGAACGTGGATAAAATGGACGGCACAGGCCCAAGCGGGCGCGTGCTAGACCTGACCAAGAACCAGATTCTGTACATGGACTTTGAGTGGCTGGGTACAGGGGATGTTCGCTGTGGATTTTATGTAGATGGCAGGCCGCAGATATGTCACATCTTCCACAACGACAATACACAGACTGCTGTGTATATGCAGACGGCCATCCTGCCGGTGCGATATGAAATCACCAATACGGGAGCGACCGGCTCGGCGTCGTCGATGAAACAGGTCTGCTCGACGGTTATCAGCGAGGGCGGCTACGAGGCAACATCAATTGACCATGTGGCGCGACGCACCACAGCATTGGGCACAATCAGCACAACATTCCTGCCGCTGGTCTCTATCCGGCTTGCGTCCACGGCGCTTGGCGCTGTTGTGTTGCCGAACCGAGTACAGGTGTTGCCGACGACCAACCAGAACTACGAAGTTGCGTTGTTTAAAAACGCGACGCTTACCGGCGCAAGCTATGCCGCAGTCAGTTCGGATGCCAACGTGGAGGCTGACGTAAGTGCCACGGCCATGACAGGAGGCACCATCGTGCAAACGGACTACGTAACGACCAGCGGTAGTGGCGGAGCGGGGATTCTGGTAGCGCCCACCGGGTACAACTTTGACTTGCAGTTGGGCGTGTCGTTAGCGGGAGTGAGCGACATTTATACAGTCGGCATCCGAACAGTATCCGGTGCCACGACGGGCGATGCCGTAGGCTCGTTGTCGTTTTACGACCTGACTCAGTGAGGTAGATATGTCGGAATATGATGATGGCAGTGCGGAAAGACAAGCAGCCGCATATCGAGCAATGGGGTACGAGTGGGTAGAGGGCGGAGAAGGTGGAAGGTATCAATATACCGGACGATCTCTTCTGCCCCCGGTTGAGCCTCCTACATTACGTGTAACTCCGGGCATGACGGAAGCGCAATTACAAAAACTAACAACACAAACTCCAATTACAAAAACTAGGGTTGTAGAAACTGGAGAAGGTGGGTATGAAGTTTATGATTACTACGACCCAGCAAGCCAAGCCAAGCAACTGTTGGCGCAGCCCGCACAAGTAAGCACCGACTATATTCGTAATAACTTTCCTTCATTGGCTCAGTTGCCCCAATCGGTGTTGAATCAAATGGGGCAAGACTGGCGTACCGCATACGCGCACATCCATAAGATTTCGGAGCAAAGTTCTAGCGGCTGGTGGGGAGGTGCGGGCGGCAAAGAAGGGTTTGTTCCGGTGCCGATAATAAATAGGGGGACTGGCCAACCAGAACTCCAGGTGGGCGGAAATGGTGAAATGTTTGCAGAGGCGTTGCCTTACGTCACCTACTCGCCAGAGTACGGGCTGGGAGTGCCAAAAGCGGGGATGCGCCCGTATGACAGCGGGTTTAGTTTCTTGGACTTTGTGGGCGCAGCGGCTCCGGGGATTGCGCTCTCAGCCATTTTAGGCCCGGCAGGGTTTGGGCTGTCTTTGCCTGCGGCTGGGGCGGTATCGGGGGGCTTTAATGCGCTACTGAATGACGGCAATGTGCTCAAGGGCGCATTGACCGGAGGTGCCTTGGGCGGTCTCGGTCAGATGGCTACGCCTGCGATTAGCTCGGCAGTGGGTGCCACAGGGCTAACGGGTGCCGCAGCAGACGCGGTAAAAGCAGGAGCCTTGGCCGCAGGTAAAGCCGCAATTACGGGTGGCGATCCCTTGCAAGCTGCACTGGTGGCCGCAACGGGGGCCGGGGTCGGTAGCACTGTAGCAAGTGCAGATGCGCTGAAAGACCTTGACCCGACTGTTGCAAAGGCACTGACCGCAGCCGCATCTGGAGCGGCAAGGGCGGCAGTAGGCGGGGGCGATCCGGTAACGGCGGCTCTGACAAGCGCAATTAACGTCGGAACAAAAGCGATAACCGGTGCAACTCCCGGGGCTACTGCAAGTGCACCCGCACCCACAACATCTACGCAAGATATTCTGTCGCAACTCGGCGCGCAAGAAACCGAGGCGCAACAATTACAACAAATCTTAGCCGATGCTGGCATTGCGCCTGAGCAACGAGGTTTGCTGGCGGGCGATTACAAACAAGAAGGCGTTGGCGATGTGTTGGCACGCGGAGCGGAATCAGCACTTGGTGCGTTGGTTCCGTCTGCACAAGCCTCTGGACAAGATCGAGTGGTATTGCCGCAACCTACGGAAGCAGGGGGCGCACAGCCTTCTGACTACAAATACTTCTTTGACGTAATGAGCAAAGGCGACCCGCAGGCTGCTTATGCGGGTTTATCTGCCGACGAAAAGGCAGCCGTAGATCGTGCGGGACAAGAGTTTCAGGCAAGTTCGGAAATCCGAAAAGGGGACTTGTTATCGGCATACAAATCCGGCGAACTCACGCCTACGGAGACTCCCACAGAATCGTGGATTGATCGCGGCATGCTGGGCGCAGAATCGCCAGCGTCAATGCCGGATATTCTGGAGATGCTGGAACAGCAGCAGGCACGACAGCAGTCGATGCAAAAAGCGGTATCTGAGTATTCCAAGCCGGAAAATGTGCAGCCGGACATTCTCAATGTGCTGAACCGTCAGCAGGCGGATGCAGAGGCCGCAATTGCGGCGCTGGAGCAGGCGACCGGGCAGAAGATCACGGCGGGTGACGCGGATATTCTGGCGCGTTTGGCCGAGCAAGGCGCATCGCAACGCGAGATGGAAGCAGCCCTGCGCGGTGAGATCGGTGGGTTGGGCACGACCTTTGATCAGCGGCTTGCCGACATTCTGGCGCAACAAGGTACGGGCCAAGCCGAGATGGAAGCAGCCCTGCGCGGAGAGTTTCAAAGGCAGTTTGAGGCTGCGCGAGCTGCGGGGGCAACATCCGAGGCAGCTTTGCAGGGCGCTATTGCAGGGGTTGGCCAACAAGCAGCTGCCGCGAAACAAGCAGCAGACCAAACCGCTGCCGGGCAAGCAGACATTACCGCAAAGATCACAGCTACCGACCAGAAGCTCGCGGATTTTGCCGTTCAGACGGGCCAGAGTTTTGACGCAGTTAAAGCTCAGTTCAAGGCTGAGTTTGACGCAGCTCAAGCAGCCGGCAAATCTTCAGATGCAGCGCTACAAGCGGGTATTGATAAGGTCGGACAGACTGCCGCAGCTAATCAGAAAGCGACCGATACTCAGCTCGGCCAACTTGGGGTAGATGTAAACGCGGTTAAGACCGGCCTAGGCCAGCTCGGAACGTCTACGACACAGCAGTTTGGTGACGTGAACGCTCGGATAACTGAGCTTCAACGGCAAGGGCTGACGCAATCTGAGGCCACTAACAAAGCGTTGTTGGAGCTATCGAGCGGGCAGGCGACGCTGGGGCAGCAACAGGCCGCGCAAGCTGCCGCTGCTAAAGAAGCTGCTGCTCAAGCTGCTGCTAACCAGCAAGCTACTCAGACTCAGTTTGGCGACGTGAACGCTCGAATCGTAGCTTTGATGCGGCAAGGTGCGGACTACCAGACTGCCACTACACAAGCCCAAACGGAATTGAAGCAAGGGCAAGCGCAGCTCGGTACTAAGGTGGGTGAGCTGGGTACGAAAGTGGGGGATTTGGGAACTACGCTCGGCGGACAGATTGCCGGACTGGGGACTCAGCTAACTGCCGCTAAACAGCAAGCGGCACAAGCCCAACAGCAAGCCAACATGGGCACCTTGTTTGGATTACTCGGCGGATTCGGCGGACAACAAGCGGCTCCGCAGGCTGCGGCACCTGTGACCCCTGCTAACATCGGGTATGTGTATGACATTGGAGGCAAAAGTATTTTTGCCAACCCGCAACAAGAGAAAGCCTTCGTTTCGCCTTATGCAGAAGGCGGCACTGTCGAAGACCTGATGAAGATTTTGAGAGGATGAGCATGGACCCGTTTGAAGTAGATCAGCAACCTTACTACGGCGACGTGGAGCTTCCATTCTCGCCATACGCCCCAAACATTGACTGGGGCAATGTCACGCTGCCCACGGATACATACTACGGCAACGCGGCAAACTGGAGTTATGACGCGGCTCCGAGCCTCATGAGCAATTTGCTCTCCGGGAACTTTGGGCAAGCATTCCAACAAGCCGGTAGTGGTATTGCGGACTTGTCGTCAAGCGCCCTTAAAGCTTTGCTGTACGACAAGAACGATAAGCTCGACATGCAGAAGCTTGCCACTATCGGTGGCGGGTTGGCGGGCTTGCTCGGTGCAGGCAAAGGCCAGACAGAGAAAGTAGGCTATCAAGGGCAGGTCCCCGTGCTCTCCGCAGTGCGCGAGCGTGTGCCGCAAGCTGCCTCGACCCAGCGCCCCGGCGCAGGCGGCAAACGGTATTTCTCAGACACCCAATATGTGGCCCCGGACCAAGCCGCTGCGGCTCAAGCCGCTGCCGCGCAACAGGCGCAAGGGTTGGCTCAGCTCAATGCAGCACGGCCTACGCCCGGCTATGCCGAAGGTGGTATCGCTCAGGGGTATTATTTGGGCGGAGATACGGATGGCATGGCGGATGAGATTCCGGCGAACATTGATGGTAAGCAACCCGCTAAACTTAGTGACGGCGAGTTCGTGGTGCCTGCGGACGTAGTCAGCCATTTAGGTAACGGCAACTCTGAAGCTGGTGCGCAACGGCTGTATGAAATGATGGACCGCATCCGCAAAGCGCGCACTGGCACGGCCAAGCAAGGTCGCCAGATTAACCCCAATAAACTTCTTCCTAAGTGAGCTAGATATGGCTACTACACCTGCTCTTACATCTACAGGCACGACTGGCTCGCAACCACTCGTTGGCATGGAATCGTCCCTGTCTAACTGGGTTGGCCCTTATGTGACCAACATGCTTGGCAAAGGCCAAGCACTGGCTAGCACGCCCTATCAAGCCTACCAAGGCACACTAACTGCTGGCCCGAGCGCGTTGCAATCGCAAGCGTTTCAAGGGCTGGCTGGGCTGACTATGCCCGCAGGGATTGGCGCAGCGGAACAGCGCAGCGCACAGCTGGGGCAACAGATGGGCGCGATGAACTACGCGCCGACAACGTTCTCCGCTGACCAGTTCACACCCGCAGCGGCGCAGCAGTACATGAACCCGTATTTGCAGGCATCGCTTGATCCCCAGATTGCCGAGGCTCGGCGTCAGGCGGAGATTCAGCGTGTGCAGCAAGCGGGGCGCATGACCCAAGCGGGTTCGTTTGGCGGTAGCCGGCAGGCCATCATGGAATCGGAAGGTGCCCGCAACCTCGGGCAGAACCTGTCGAACATTACTGGCCAAGGCTACAACCAAGCGTACCAGCAGGCTGCGCAAAATTTCCAAGCCGACCAGCAACGCAAGGCCGCAGCACAGGCCGCAGGCGAGCAGAGCCGTCAGTTCGGTGCCGGCTATGGCATGCAAGGTCTGCAAGGCGCACTCGGTGCTGCCCAACAACAAGCCGGGCTGGCGGGCATGGGCCAGCAGTATGGGCTGGGTAATCTGCAAGCTCAGCTGGCAGCAGGTCAGATGCAGCGGGGCATTACAGGCGAAGGGCTGGGTGCCGAGAAAG
>RPOS01000316.1 GCA_003820635.1 Verrucomicrobiaceae bacterium
ACCATCTGATCGACCAGCATATTCATCAGCGGCACGACGCCACCCAAGTATCCCCGTACGGTGTTGTCGATAATGACCGGCGAAAGCTCAAGTCCCAAATCGTCAAACGCATATTTGGCAATCGCCTTGGCTAGCTCACTAGTTGAGCTAGTGGTCTGAAACTCAGCCGGCAGACCCTTTTGATATGTGCCTACCAGCGGACGCCCAGTTAGCAACGAGTGGTTTGTAAAGGCTTCCATCACAGGGCGAATCGCCTGCGGCACTGGCGTCACCCGGCCCACATACTGCTCAAACGCGTAGCCCAACACCTGCCGCACCACTTCGTTGGTCAGTTGCTCCTCCTCGGTGCCGCGCCGGGTCATGTATTGCACCAACGCTTCCACAGGTACTTTGAACAACGCAGCCATGTCGCCCGGCACCGGCAGTTTCTTGCCGCCGATAATCCAGTTGTTGGACCGTTCATCCAATGTTTGGTCTTGGTATTCCTCATCGTCGCTGTTAGCCAAAGCATAGATCAGCGCGAAGCCCGTCATCTTGGCCGCCTGTGTCCAGAACAAGCGCTTGGCCACAGCCTTTTCCGTGTTGCTCGAGCCGCGTCCAACCATACTACGCAGCAACAAATCGCTCGACTGCAAGTAAGCATTGAAGAATGGAACAGTGGCAACGCCCAGACCAATCGTTTTGCTGGCGCCACGACGCCGGAAGTTGATGAACTCCCGAGCCCGAGCAGTGGCAAGCCCCACGTTTTTGTTTTCTTCCGCCATCGTCCGGTCGTAGATCGCCTTACGCATGGCCAAGTCCGACGCCCGCGTAATCGATTCCAGCCGGTGGTGCAGCTCACTGAGCCAACCGCGTTTGGAGTAGCCCATGCTGAACAGAATAGTTTCTGCTGGGTTACTGGCGTTGTAGTCGATGTTCCCGACCAACCCCTTCTTGGCAAAGTCTTTGGTGAACTCGTGATCTTTGCCGAACACCACTTCATGCCCGGCAATCCGCAGAAAGTTCGTAACTGCCGGCACAATCAACCGCGACGGGCTTCTTACGCCAGACTGCACAAACGCTCGTTGAATATCGTCTGTCACCTGCTTGGCCACGAACGGCGGCATCACCGTCACAATCTTGCGCAAGATGTTGGATACCTGCGCGAACAACTTAACGATGGTCAGCTTCGGCTCCGGTGCATCTGTAAACGCTACCGCATCCCAGTGTGACCGCACTTCAAAGTATTCTTCCTGCCCTTTTTTGTAAGTCCTGACGACATTCCCCGCGTTGTTTGCGGATGTCTTGTTGCCATACAAGCGCCGAGCTTGGCCCATATCCGCCAGCAAATTAAGCGTGGTCGATGCTGCATCCTGCTTGATTGTCTGCTTGAGCATCCACCCCATCAGCTTGGTGTGGTTGTCGAACACGTTGCCCACTTCCCGCTGCGTGCTACCCACAAACTTCGGCAGAGAGCTTAGTTGCGACAGACCGCGACCCGTTGTGCGCTTTGGCGAATACTTATCAAAGAAATCTTCCACTCGGTCAAAGGGCACATACCCGGCAGCGTCTTTCCACTCCTGCGATGTCTCTTTCGAGATGCGCCCCACGTCAACCAACTTGTCGATCATGTACGCCCGCTGCTGATCCATAAGGTCAGCAACCTTCTGAATCTCCGGGTTAGCCTTCAGCCCGCGCAGGGCGGCATCAATCTGTTCCTCGGGAGACCGGTCATCCTTTTGTACCAGCTTGTGAATGGGGAATAGGTCTTGTTTTTTCTTCTTGCGCTCCACATTCTCTTGCCGCATGGCATCAAGGCGTCGAGCTTCCAGCATCTTGCTGGCCTCGGCATAGCCCAACTTGAAGTCCATGCCTTTGGCATCACTCCAGTTCTTGATAGTTGCCAGCACATCGGCTATCGACCCGCCCGGCCCCGCATTGTCGGTTACGATGTACTGCCCTGTGGTAGCGTCTTTCTCAAGCCCACCAGTGTTTACGAAAGCATTGAACAAAGCTTCCGGGTCTTGTGCTTGCCGGATCAACAGTTCAGGGTTTGTAATACCGGTAAGTTCGTCGCGCACCGCGCCGTCAAACAGAATGTTCATGCGGTTAACCACGGAGGCGCTAGCATCGGCTATCTCCGTGCGGAATCGAGTGACATACGACACGTCATCCGTTTCGGTAAATATCCGCACAACATCTTTCATCGCCGTCTTAAATGCACCGGGCGCTTCCTTCATCAGCTCGCTTTGCGCGGCCAGTCCCTCGGTGGGGCTGGGTGCGCGCAGGCTCTTGCGAACATCGCCTTCCTCTTTAATAACGCGCGGCGCAAAAACCTCTTTAATATCGTTATAACCTGTACGACGCGGGCGTGAGTCACCATCGAAATGAACAATTGGATACTTGTAAGCCTTTTCGCCAACTCTAATATCTGTTGATCCGGTTACCGTACCCATTGTCGGTTCTTCATGTCTCGGCCCGGTAGCCAAAACACGGGTTCCAACCGGAATCGCGTAAAACCCCGGAAACACTTCCTCAAGACGCTCTGCTGCGCTGTGTTGTTTTAATTTCTGGTCAGCCATCAACGCCTTCTGATACTCATCCGAAGTCTCCTCCATTCTCTGAGCAAACTCTTCATGAGTCATTCGTCCGGCCACATAATCATCTCCAATTTGTCGGCGGATATTTTCTATACGTTCTAAATAATTGCCATCCTGTTTTGGGCCGATTGTTGGCAGTCCTTCTGTCCCCTTGCCTCTGATACTCTTTGCCTCACCCTGCTTCGCTAACGCACCTTCTTTCAGCTCACCCTTCTCAACCTTGCCGAAGATTTGCTCGGGCGATTCCACCTTGGTCAGCGCAGACTTGATCGCTTGGAACAGCTTGCGTAGCTTGGCCACTACTGCGGCAACCATACCTGCGGGCGGCTTGGTCGCGTCGAAGTCAGCAAAGGCATCGGCCACTGCTTCTTCGGTGATCTTCTCCATGTCACCGTTGTACTCGCGCATATAGGCGTCGTAGCGCGATTCCTCACCAGCCTTCAGTGGCTTACCATCGATGTTGCGCTGCTTGAGGTATTGGTCAATCCACTTGTCCTTAGCCATTTTGGACAGGGATTTCCATTGGGCATCGGTGAAGAAACCCAGCTCGCGCAGAGCATGGATAGCTTCGTGGCGAAGCGTGCGGATTGGGTTGGCAGAATCGGAGGCAATCTGAATGAGCTTCTGGGCGTAAGAGCCTTCCGCTGTCATGCCGTTGATGAGCTTAAGGCCAATGTCTTTCAGGCCAAACTTGTTGAGCGCGGCGCGAAGGGTTTGCTCGAAGTCGGTTACTTGCTTGGTGCGTTCTTCCCCGCGCAGGCTTAGCGCCTCTTCATCGGGGCGAGCAGCTTGTCGGCGTTCTTTAACTTCAGCTTCCGTAGCTTTACGCCGGGCTTCTTTTACTTCGGCAGCACGTGACGGTTGCGCAACAGGCTTCTCCGCCACAATCCGTTCATATTCACTGCGCAGTGTGCCTACATCCTCTTCTTTTACTGCTTCGCGCCATGCACTGCGTTGCGCTGGCGTCAGCTCGGAGAAGGGCTTCTTGCCACCAACAGCTTCGGCGGTGTCGTTCCAATACTGCTCAGGCCGTGCTAGTGCAGGCTTTGCAGCGACTTCAGGCGCAGTTGGTGTTGGAGCAGTTCTTCCAACAGGTACCACTCCGCGTCGGACAGTTTCTCCAGCTCCGGTGGTAGTGGGCTCGGCGGGCGCGACAGGTCTAGGCTTGCTAGGTATGCCCACGCTAGGCTTACCTGCTCCGGCGGCAGGTTCAAATGCAGGAACTCTGGGTGCTGGGAATAGTGCATCGAATGCCTCCGCTTTATGTGAGCCTTCTTCAAGCTTAAGCGCCTTACGCGCAGCCTGTCTGGCCTCTGGGGCCATCACAGACATGCTCACAAGCTTACGCAGGAACGGACGATTCCGCCCATTCTCAGCCCATGTTTTCGTCTCGGGTCTTACACCCGCTGCGGTGAGTGAATCAATAACCGGCTGAAGTTCCGGCGGCACAACACGTTTGGGTGCAAGCGTAGGCTCAGGCACCGCCTCAGAAACAGGCTGCACTGGGGCAATTGGCTCCAGCGGCTCAATAGCTGCTTGTGTTGTTCCGGTGATGCCGGCTTCGGCTTTGGGGGCTTCAAACTTGAACGCGCCTTGCCCGGCACGTTCCATCTGCTTGGGTGTTGTGGTCTTGGGCTCAGCGGCTAGCGGCTCCTTGCCCCGCTCAAGTCCCGACTCCCGCATCTCAGTCGGCGTGAACAGCCGGCCTTGGCCCTGCGCTGTGTAGCCTCTGGCAGCAAGTGCTTTGGATCGGTCTGATTCCTCTTTCAGAAAACCTTTGAGGTCTTCCATCCGCGTCCGGCTCTCGGGCGTTTTCGGCCCGGCCTTGAGCAGATCGAGTTCTTTCTGTGCCCATCCTGTGCCTTGTGCTACAGGCAGGCCAAGCTCCATCTGTTCAGGCGGAGTCGTTACTTCCGCTTGTGGCGGCGCAACCGCAGGCTCAGGCTGTACCCGAGCTTGAGGCGCTTCAAATTGCGAGAACAATTCGCCCTGACCTTCAGGCGTCTCGCGCACTTCCGGTTGTGAGAATGCACTTGCAGCAGCTTTCTTGGCTTCGCTTTCTTGCTGCGCTTTCTCTTCTCGACCCCGTGTGATCGAGGCGATAGTCATCTGCTTCTGCTGCTCGGTGATCTCGGCAATACGCTCTTTGACGTTGGGAGCCTGCGGGCCTTGCATCAGCTGTTGCTTCTCCTGCTCCAGCTGCCCGTATTGCTCCTGCATATACGGCCCCATCGCACCGATGGGTGTCTCCCCTTCGGCCTTAACGCGCTCCCGCTCCCGCGCCGCGAGGATGCGTTGCTGGGCTTCTTGGCGTGCTGCATCCGCAGCGGTAGGTTGAATCTGCGTTAGTTCCGCTCGGGCCTGTGCCCGTGATGGCAGCCCGGTAAGGGCACCCAACCCGCCCCCGCCGATACCTGCTTGGTATGCGGCCTCGCCGTATTCGTTAAAGGCTTCGGGAGACATTACATCGAGCCCAGCTTGCGCCCGCTCAAGGACCGATTGCGCAATTTCAACGGGGATTTCAGTAGCGCCTCGCGCAGCGCCCCGGGCGGTCGCGCCCAGTGCCGAGCGTTCCGCTTCTTTAATCAGAGCTTGCCGGGCCTGCGCTGTGGCCAGCGCCGCGTCGTCGGCAATACCCAGCACACCCTTTACCAGCCGCTTGCCTAGTACCGCCCCAGTGCCCACGGCTTCTAACGCTGTCTGCCCTACCGCAGTGCCGTACGCCGCAGGTCGATCAATGCTGATAGGCTTGCCAGCTTCAGCTTGTTCTTGCGCTTGCCGCTCGATATTCGAGCCCGCCATCGACCCATATAGCGCAGTTCCCGCCCCCAGCAAACCGCCCACTATCGGGCCTACTGGCGCGAAGGGGCCGAGAACCGGTGCTGCCGCAGCCCCGGCAAGTGCTCCCGCCTTA
>RPOS01000317.1 GCA_003820635.1 Verrucomicrobiaceae bacterium
CCGACGGCGAGACGCCGTTCGGCACCCCACCCGGCTACCCCGTGCTGTGGGCACTCACTAGTCTAACGATTAGACCACCCTACGGCGCCACCGTGCACATCGGAGACTGACATGACTAACGCCTGGGACGACTTACCCAATGCCAAGCATATTGACCGAGTGCTGGCACACACCGCGGCACATCCGAAGAACTGGGACGCTGCTTGGGACGCTGCTCGGGACGCTGCATGGGACGCTGTTCGGGACGCTGCTTGGGACGCTGCTCGGTGCTTAATCGCATGGGACGACTGCGGATACATCCTCGACCTGCCGCCTGACGTCGTACGAACGCTAGCAGGCGCAGGCAACCACGCAGCGGTCCTGCTGCTGCCAGCTGTCATTGCCATGTACGAAGGAGACTGACATGCAGCTCACAGCCTTGCAGCTCAAAGAGAAAGACCCCAAGCGGTTTGAGAAAGAATACTACGACTGGTGCAACCACTACCCAGACCACGACTGGTGGGACTTCATCGAGGAAGACCTCACCGAGCAGGTTTCCCCGATGGGTGTGCGTGTCGACTCTATCTATTTCGAGAGCCACTACCGGACGGCGGGCTTCAACGGTCACCTGACCATCGCCCCGTGGATGCAGTCGCAGAAGCTGGATGAGAAGTGGTATCCGCTATGGGTAGCCTTCGAGCAAGACGGCGGCTATGTACGGGTGTCTAACAACAATCGCCGCAGCGGGTTCTCGCTCGACTGGAATGACGACATAACCTGCACCGTGCCGGAGGGTGTGTTCTCCGACATGGCCCAGCAAGACTGGGAAGACATGTTGCAGGACCAGTTGATGCAGTCGAGCATTTATTCCCTGATAGAAGACTGGATCAACGAGCAAGGCCACGACCTCGGCACTCGCCTGCGTGAAGCTTACGAGTGGGAAACATCCGAAGAAAACTTTCTTGATATGTGCGAAGCAAACGAAGTGACATTTACCTACGAAGGAGACGACGATGAAGTTCCTGCTTGAGATTGCCAATACCAAAGTGATATTGACTATGGAACAGATAGATAAAATATCCGAAGCACTCGACGGTGCCGAGCGTATCGAGGACAAGTACATGGGTGCATCCAAGTACCTGAAGCTGCTCCGCCCCTACATTACATCCGAGTCTTTGAAAGGCACTATGATGACGCTGCACGAGTACGGCGCGATGCAGCTTGTCACCAAGCTTGAGGACGAGAAGTCATGATCGTCGAGATGCGCTACACCGAGCACAACGACCGCTACTACTTGTCCATATTCACCACTGAGATCGACATGGACTCGCACAACGACCTGCTGCTGTCTCAGCGCCCGGCGTGGTTGGTTGCCATTGCCGACATG
Organism: Verrucomicrobiaceae bacterium; assembly: GCA_003820635.1. The sequence continues at coordinate 1,367 of RPOS01000317.1, forward strand.
GCCCGAGCGGGTGAGCATTTTCTTAAAGTCGTTGAGCCTCCACCTGATAGAGTTCTGTGGTTCTCGGTCGACGAGAACTTCAACTTAGTGGACATTGATATTTTCCATGACAGACACACACTTCTGTAGCAACTGCATGATGACCCGCCCTGCGGCTGGGGGCGGGTGGCTCAAAACATCTAGTGGCAAACGCTGGCGATGCGCAACCTGCACCGCCAAAGTCAAAGCTCGACGCGCAAGGGAGAAAACAGATGAACAAGGAACTAATTAGTGCAGCCTTACACGCAGCAGATAGTTTGTTAGGCGTTGCGATTCACTCAGGCGCGCACTTACAGACCGCAGAAGGGCGGGAAGACGCGAAGCAGGTACGTGAGCTGGTCAAAGAAGCACTTGCCTTGGTGAGAGCCGATGCGCAAGAGAAGTAAGTACCGGCCCAAGGGCGTGCTGGTGAACCCGATGGGCTATATCAAAGACGGGTTAGCCCCAATGACTTCACATGCGGACGAGCTGGTAACGTTGCGGCTCAAGAACCACGCCGCGATGCTTGCCCTGTTGCAAGGCACCGCAGGTACTTCACAGATGAGCATGCTCATCGCCATGTACAACATCACCGAAGCCCTGCACAAGATGGGTTTCGGTAAAGAGTATGCGGACGAAGTCACAGCAGGGCGTCAGACGTTGATGGATATTGTTCACCGCAGCCACAAGGTGGGGAAGTACGTGCCCACTGGCCCGGAGATTGCAGTACTCAATCAGTTGCTGGAACTGCACGACGCGCAGATGGAAGTAATAACCGTACGTGAGATGGACATAGCCATCAAGCTAGCCCAAAAAGAAATTACATCAGGACGCGCCACTAACTTAAGGAAACCGCAATGATTACAGAAGACGAATTCAGCACCGTGTTTGAGGAAGGCTACACCGAGGGCTACGGCAGTGGCGTGATTATGGGCGGCATCCTCGGCGCGCTGGCTGTAGTGGGTGTAGGTCTAATGGTTAGACTTTTCTCATGAACGTCGACCGCGTATCGCCTCGGCAGTATTCGCCTGCTCCGCAGCGTCGGGTGCACTTTGACCCTGTGGTGCAGACAAAGACGTTTCGCAACTCCGATCCTATCAGCGCCACTCGCCCAACGATACACGCCAGCCGGCTGGAGTCAGTGCTGAAAACGTCGCAAGCAAAGAAGGCGCTCGTGGAAAAGAAGCCGGAAAAGCCTCCCCCGAGACCGATCTACCAGACACCGGAAACCCCGGCGAAAGCAGCGGGAAGAGCGATGGCGTGGTGTGCGATAGGCAGTCTGTTGCTGATCCCGGCCTTCGGCCCCGGCGCACTCGTTATCACCGGTATCTGTGCATTTGTTTCAGCAATCTATTTCATTCAACACGCACGACTTATTAACCAAGGAAAAGACCATGAAGATCGAACGCATTTCGCTAGCGCAAACCGAAGCCTCAGTGAACAGCCCCGTGCGGGCCGCACCACGCCCCGACCGCACCACGCTACGCAACACGGACAGCCCGCTCACACCCACAGTCAAGGCTACTCAAATGGCCCGCGCTATGAAGCAAGTCAACTGCGTGCCGCCCAGCCGTCCCACTACAGCGCCCACACCTACACCCGCCCCGGCTCAGGCCACAGAAAAACCAAGCGTGTTTAAACGAATGCTTCTGGGGGCTGGTGCGCTCATCTCAAGCGTTGGCGTAGTCGGCGGCTTGCTGTCTATCGTAGCCCTCGGGCCTTTAGGTCTGGCAGTAGCAGCCGGTGCCGGTGTGCTCGGCGCAGCGATGATCTGGTTGGGAGGGAAAGCAAAATGAAGAAGCTACTTGCCGCACTCTTGATGGTGCCCGCAGTGGCGCTGGCAGAAGAACCCTACGACTATTCGTTCTCAATAGACACTTCTTCGTTCCAACTGCTGCGCACCTCAGTGCGGAATACAGGCACGAAAACAGTGCCCAAGATTGTGGCGCTATGGGAAGTATCCGCGCCGCCAAACGCATGGCGCTGGAGCGTGACCGTGAATAACTGCGACAAACCCACAGGCACCATGCAGATCACGTATGAGGGCGGGGAAACTCAAACCCGCTCATGGGCAGCAGAAGGCAGCCGGGCATACGACAACATCGCATTCAATTCCTGCCTCGCGTATTACGTAGGACAACTCAAATGAAACTCTACGACGTCCCCAGAAACACGCGCATCGTAGTCCCGCTCAAAGATGGCGAGCAATGGCACCTTAACTTCGATCATATCGACGGCATGTACAGCTATTGCACCGACGACGAAGGCAACGTAGTGCACTTGGCAGCATGGACTGAAGTGGAGATTGAGAAATGAGTGACTATTCGGAGTTACTGGTAATGGTCGGAGTTGCACTCGTCGGCTGGCTCATTGGCTGGGTGATCGCTCAGGTGGGGATGGGGGATAAAGAATGAGCATCGAAGCCATGAAGCAGGCGCTTGAGGCGTTGTATGAGCTTAAAGAATCAGCGCAATACGACAGCGTTTATTCCAAGGCTATCGACGCCCTTCGCGTTGCCATAGCCGAAGCATTCATGCAGCGGCTTACGGATGTGCCGCAGGAGATGGAAGCAACTATCAACGAAA
>RPOS01000318.1 GCA_003820635.1 Verrucomicrobiaceae bacterium
ATGACACAACACACACCCGGGCCGTGGCACGTCGGCGTTAAACAAGCTGAAAAGATCATTTACGACGCTAGCGGCTGGGCAGTGGCGAATGCCACGGTCTACCACGGCGAGAATGATGCAAAAGCAAACGCTCGCTTGATCGCCGCTGCGCCTGACTTGTTGGAGGCGCTGAAAACGCTGCAAAGCATGGCGTCTACGTTTCCAAACGAACTTCACAAAGATCATCCGGATGTAGTCGCAGCCCGTGCCGCCATTGCCCGAGCAACAGGAGATAACCAATGAACTTAATCGAAGAGGCCACGATAGGCCAGCACTACATCTGCCCCGTGGAGTACGGCGACGTGACCGGACTGACTGATCACGAGGAGGCCCAGCTCAACCAATGGCTAGCCCACTACCCCGGCGCCACGTTCGTATTCGGAGATGAGGATGAGTTCGCCCGGTGTGAGATCACCGGGCTAATGGGTAACTGTGTGAAGGTGAAGATATATGAAAGCGCATGAACGAATGCTCTACACGGCTTTTTTTGTAATGTTAGCTGCGCATGTGGGCCTTTTAGCCCTATGGATAACAAATGGGGCAAGCCTGCTCGTGATGTCACTAAACACTGCGCTTTCTGGCCTTGTTGGTTTCACCTGCGCTGTTGTTGTTGATTATTGGAAACGTAACCGGAGATCAATATGAAACCCAAGTGTGACTGCCTTAATTTCTGCGGTGACGACCCGCACATCGACAAGGGGCTGGTGCGACCGTGCCCGACCTTCCAGCAGGAGACGGCTAGGAAGCGATTGCACGACGCAGCACCTGACCTGCTCGCCTCGTGCAAGGAGTTGATTAACTGTGCTGACCATAACCGGGACATGGCCGAGATACGTAGGGCGCGTGCAGTAATACGTCAAGTGGAGGGGAAATGAAAGCACATGAGCTGCTGATGTTCGCCGCTAACACTATCAAGGGCGAGTACCCGGAGGAGCAGTGGCCGGACTACCACGTGCCCGAGATGGAGCGCGCTGCCGCCGTCCTGCCTCAGCTGACCGACAACATCGAGAAGCTACTCAAACTGAACGCCGAGCGGGAGGAAACAGTGCGGAAGATGATACGCCTGACTCTGGCCTGTATGCCCGGATCGAAAGAGTACGTACGTCTTAATCTCAGCTCCGATTCTTACCAGAAGAAGCAGCATACAGAACGACGCAAGAAGTTAATCCAATCCCTTGAGGAGTATGCAAATGAAGGCAAGTGAACTGACAGGTATGGCGCTCAACCTAGCGGTTGATCTTGCCGAAGGGTGGCAGCTAGTCACCGCCACAGACAACGCAGGTAGCTACCCATACCTGATGAAAGGAGACAAATATAAAGACCCTAAAAAGTCACGGTATGCGTCCAGTTGGATGCACGCAGGGCCGATCATCGAGCGGGAGAAAATTTCAGTGGCTTATGAGCCTTCATTGCTTTACGACGATTCATGTCGCTGGAAAGCACTCTTCCCAATGAGTGACAGAGAGCATGAGTACGGCCCAACCCCCCTCATTGCAGCCATGCGTTGCTACGTCGCCTCAAAACTGGGCGACGAGGTAGACGTGCCGTTCTAACCGCTAGACCACCCTGTATGGGGTGCCAATTATTACCAAGGACACAATCGTGAAACTACGTAAACCCGGTGGGCAACCACCGTTTCGGGCGGACTATGGGATATACATCAAAGAGCTGCTTTCTACCATTCCGGCCACGTTTGCAGTAACTAGCAAGCGACATGCTGCCAGTGTGCGGTTTTTGTACAAGCTGGCGGAGTACCTAATGAGTGAAGAATACGCAGCTAAATCAGCCAAAGCTCTGGCCAAGAAAAACGGAGATCACCATGCTACGACTTGAGACAACATCAAACGGACGCACGATTGTGCGGTTACACAAGGACTGGAACCCGACACGGATAGGCCGAGCCTATACGCCACGGCCACAGATGTATGACCACCAGCGTGACCTGACACGCTTACAGACAGCACTACTTAAGGAGGCCAAGCAATGAGTGACTATCTAAATGTTGACGAGCTACGGGACAGAGTGTCCGAGCTAGAGGATGAGCGCGATCAGTTCCTCGATGAGACGTGCGAGGAGGCTGGCATCGACGAAGACCACGACGACTACAACAACCTGCGCGAAGAGACTGCCGAGGTATGGGAGAAACAACAGCCCGAGGGTCAGGAGTACGCCAAGCTAATCGACATTATCGAAGAGGTAGGTAGTGCCGACTTTCTCATTCATGAGAGTCATTTCAGCGACCATGTGCGGGAGATGCTGGAGGACGGAGGCGACGTGCCCAAGAAGTTGGCGTGGTACATCGAGATCGACTGGGAAGCTACCGCAGAGAACATCAGATCAGACTATTCCACCATTGAGATTGACGGACAGACTTATTACTACAGGGACTAATCATGAACAACGTAGAAAAAACCGCATTGGATCGTGCTGTGCTGCTGCTCAACTCCATCAAGGCAAAGTACAAGATCATCTCCCCAGACGGCACGGAGTACGGCGAGCTTGTGCTGGCCCCCGTCAAAACAAAACGTGTCTCGGCGCATCCGATTGGGGAGATGAGTAACTACTACCGACCAATGGTGATAGATATGCAGCCGGGCGATATGCGCATTGTGCCTGCGGGTAAATATGAGCTCGAAGGACTGCGCGGCACCATGTCTGGGTGGTTCACTGCACGTTGGGGTAAAGGCGCCGTTATCACCTCAGTCAACAAGCTCAATAACACTATTGAGGTGCTTCGCGTGGTCTAACCATTAGACCTGCTTCGCATCACGCTAACTACCAAGGAAACCACTAAGGAACAACCATGCAAGTTCAAGACCGTATCAACAAGGCGAAGATCGCCATCATGAGACACCCACGCTTCTGCCGGTACGCCGGCATCATGGCATGTGGCAAGCTCACTATCACGGACACCATACCCACCGCTGCGACTGACGGGTGGAATGTCATGGTCAACCCCGAGTTCGTCTCCTCACTCACCGACCCACAACTGCGCCTGCTCATCCTGCACGAGCAGCAACACAAAGCCTACCGCCACCTGCGGGTATGGCGCTCACTCATCAACGAGAATGCCCAGCTCGCTAACATTGCGATGGATCACTTCGTGAACCTGACCCTGATGGACATGAACGGCACAGATGACTTCCTCGCTATGCCCGCCCTAGGTGTGCAGCCTGAGCCTAAGTACCGGGGCTGGTCAGTCGGTCGTATCTTTGCCGACCTCAAGAAGAACCCGCCTCCTACCCCACCCCAGTCGTTCGACGAGCATCTGCCCGACAACGCACCCCCACCCGACGCCGATACATCCGACGCCGATACATCCGACGCAGCGCAACAAGCGTTCGACGACAAGCGCATCAAGGAGATCGACCAAGCCCTGCGCCAAGGCGAGATACTTGCCAAGCGACGTGCTGCCCAGATGGGCCTCGACAATACGCCCTCATTCGGTGAGCTGCTGCACCCTGCCCGTAACTGGCGTGAGGTGCTGCGTGAGTTTGTGAGTGAGACGTGCACAGGCCGTGACGAGGCGACATGGCGCAGACCTAACAGACGGTACTTAGACGCGGACATTTACCTGCCGTCTATGGTGAGCACTACTATGACGCGCTTGGCTG
>RPOS01000319.1 GCA_003820635.1 Verrucomicrobiaceae bacterium
CATAGTAGTTAGTAGCGAGCGAGGGGCAGGCGAGCGGGCGCGAGGGCGTCATAGTGGCTGGGGGCGGGCGAGTGAGTGTATAATAAGATAGTAGTAGATTTACAAATGGGTTAGGCGCCGTTATGATGCAACGGTCTAATCGTTAGACCTCAAAGGAGAAATCATGTTTTCACGAACTGTATGGCCATTTAAAAACATGCAAGTGGGCGAGAGCTGCACCATAGGCCCTGAACGCGCTGCGCGGGCTAAGACCTACTGCCACGTGTATGCGGCACAGGCAGGCAAGCGCATGACGTGGAAAACTGAGCGTGGGGGCAGTATCACCGTGACTAGGCTGCCAGATCGCGCCACAACCCAGATAACCCTGACCGCAGACGAAGCAAGAGTACTGAAGGAGCTCTTCCCGAGCGCGGCAAGGCTGCGAGAGTTCTGCCGAATTATGGCCGGCAAGGTGAAGGCAACAGAGCTGCCGAACGGGTATATTAAACTAGAGAAAAGAACAGAATGAGTGTAACGCGTGTAACGTTTTGAGGCACTCCTGTAACGTGAAAACGTTACAGGTTTTCTTATAGTGCAAGTGACTGATTTAACAGAGAGAGAGAGAGATAAATTAATTATTTGTTAGTAGTTGTAGCGCTGTTACGCTGTTTTTGGGGAGTGCGGCTGGGAAATTCCTTTTTCCCCCTTTCCTTGCTGGTTATAGAACATATCTTTCCGTGTTTTCGCTGAAAAGGGCTCCGGCAGCCACCCACCCTTTTTTGGCGTAACGTCACATCGATACCCCGTTGATTCTAAAGGCTTTTTAGACTAAGTGCGTAACCTATATTTTTTCAAGTCATTGATTTTAGGCAACAAAAAAGTGACGCTGTAACGTTTTTTTGGTTATAAAGTACTACGAGATTCTTTCATAACTATCTTCACCTTGTTCATAATACTTCCCACTTACCCCTATACTTGACAAACACGCCACCGTGTGATATACTTGTATCTTGCTTCGTACGTATTTATCCTAGTATTATCCCCTCCGGTCTAACGATTAGACCACCCTGTATAGGGTGCACAAAAGGACTCAAGATGACCCCCAACCTCAAGCTTGAACTGTTGCCGACTCTCGACGGTTTACCTTTACCCCTACAATATATAGAAGGCGTGCGTTATGTCATGCTGACAGGCCGCCTCTACCCGCTAGCGGAGTTTGTTGCCACTCTCCAGCACTACTCCAACCCCGAGGACATGCCCACCCTCTCGCTTGCCACCCTACCCACGGCCACGCGGGACCAAGATATTTACAAGCGCGTCACGTACGAGGGCCAGAGCATGGCGAAGGCTGGTGCCGTGCATGGCCTATCCCGCCAACGCGTTAAGCAGATCATTGACCACCTACGGGCCACCGCTGTAGCCCACCTACTTGACAAATAGGCTAGTATATGATATAATACATACTCAATACTGAGTTCTCGACCACAACCCAGCCGCCTATTGCTAGGCGGTCTAACAGTTAGACCCACCCTGCATAGGGTGACCACTACTAAGGACACATCATGACATTGCCCACTGCATACGACTTACTTGCCGCCCACTACGACAAACACAAATACAAGCGAGGTGCCTACGTAGGCTCCGCCCCGCTAGACGCTCACAAACGACGCAAGACAAACCAGCGCGTGACCGTCAGCCCTCTGTGTGCAGAGGTCGTGTGCCACAAAACCCCCATCCTTCGAGCCTATCCCGACGGTCGAGTGCAGCTCGACGCCAGCTCGTGGCGCACTAACGTCACCAAGGACACGCTCAACAGCGCCCTCGCACGTATCAAACTGCCGTCTCGAATCTATTCACACAAGCGGTTCGGACTCAGCCAGTGGCACCTGTACAGCCCCACCCACGGCCACTACGCCTTTTACGATGGGATGTATCTCAACCAACACGGCACACCCCGTCGATCCCTTCCGTTCAAGCGCAGGTGTATCGACACCACCCAATCCCGACCCTTCGCCGCTTCTGCACGGGAGTTCCGCTCAGTGTTCCCTGTGCTGCACGCTGGGGTGCCCGACACTAAAGACGCTGCCGCTGCCAACGATACGCAACAGCTCTATTACCAGCACAAGCTATATGACTCCCGAGCTGTTGCCCTTGCTATCACCACTCAGCCTGAGCTGTGGCCTGCCGTTGTTGCCGCGTACAGTCAACTATCTATTCACATCATGTGGCAACAGCGCAAGCTGCCAGCCAAGGACACCCTCAACCACATCCTCACTAAAGCCAAGGAGCACATGTACCACACGATAGAAACCCTCGTCACTCACATCCCTGCCTGAGTCTAACCGTTAGACCCAGTCAACTATCTATTCACATATCTATTCATCACCACTAAGGACACACCATGAAAGTCACACTGCAACAAGCTGCCACCCTCGTGCAGACCTGCGGACACACCAATACGTTCCTCCTGCGCGGTGCCCCGGGCATCGGCAAATCGAGCATCCTCACGTCCCTTGCACGTCACATGCCGGACTACCACCCTGCGTACATCGACTGCGCTAACCTAGACCTAGGCGACCTCGGGCTGCCTATCATTGACCGACCTGCCCACGCCATACCCACCACGACCTACGCCCCGAACGTACGGTTCGGTGCACACCAGCCACGCCCCGTGCTTATCATGCTCGACGAGCTGGGCAAGGCGTCCCGGCCGGTGCTTAACATGCTGTTGCCGGTCATCCTCGAGCGCAGGCTAGGCGACCATCCCCTGCCCCCGGGCTCTATAGTCTTTGCCACGACTAACCTCGACACTGACGGCGTGGGAGATAACATCCCGGCTCATGCGTACAACCGCATGACTGTGCTGCCTATTGCCAACCCCACGGCAGAGGAGTGGATCAACTGGGCCACATCCTCCCCTCACAACGCCATCGCAGCAGAGGTGCTGGCCTTCGCCCAAGAATACTCCCAAGTGTTCGAGTGTTATGCCGACGACCCCACGACCAAGAACCCGTACATATTCAACCCCCTCAACAACCAGACCCGTGCCTTCTGTAGCCCTCGGTCTCTCGCTCATGCCTCACACATCATCACGCATCGCCACACGCTAGGCGAAGCTACACTACCTGCCCTGATTGGCACCGTGGGTGAGTCTGCTGCCCGCGACATGGACGCCCTGCTGCGGCTGTCTGACAAGCTGCCGCCCACCGAGACTATTACCGAGCACCCGGACACTGCCCCACTGCCCCCGGACACGGCCAGTTACTTTATCTTGGCCTTCAGGCTGGCGATGGACACGACCCGCACGACTATCGCCCCTGTCATGACGTATATCAACCGATGGGAGTCGTTCGAGGCACGTGCGCTGTACATCACCACCGTGGCGGGCAACCGTGACAAGGCCCCGATGGCCTGTGCCGACTCGCTGTTCCGGCGTGCAGCGTCGGATATGGGCAAGTACTTCTAACCGTTAGACCCACCCTGTATAGGGTGCACCAGCATGGAGACCACTATGAAA
>RPOS01000320.1 GCA_003820635.1 Verrucomicrobiaceae bacterium
CAGGGGTGCCGTTGTTTGCGTAGGCACCCCCGATGTAGTTCACCGCGTAAGCTCCAGCCTGCTTAAGCCTAGCGTGAACCTTAGCTTTAACCTTGGCTTCAGGCGTTGCGGCCATGTTCCAATTCGATCAGCTTGTCCAGATAGTGGCGAGCTTTCTCAAGGTCTTGCACGCCGCCCTTGTCCCGGAAACGCATCAGATACTTCAGCGCGTTGCCGTCGAAGAACCCCATCTCGTTGTTCTCGATCACTTCCCACGGCTGAATTGCCAGCTTGGTGTAATGGTTGCCGCCGATCTGGAATGCGTCGAGAGCCGGCAGGGTGGGCTCAGCAACAACTTCTATGGGGGCAGACTCAGCTCGCATCCTGCTACGCACGGCATAGACCGTCACTGTGGATACGCCCAGCTTATTGGCTACCGCTGCCACTGTCAGGTTCGGGTTGCGGGTCAGAAGGGCTCGAATCTTGTCGCTCTTTGTCATGCTTGGTTCCTGCTAAAAAATTAAATTCTGAAAGAAGCTTTTGGACCTTGGCCTCAAACATATCCATACCGGCCTGCGCAAACGCTTTGTCATTCATATCGACCCCATGAACTTTGGTAGTGGTGCCCAGTGTGTCCAGTATGTATCTTTGCGGCTGTAAATGCCGTACGTGGCACAACCCATCTTTTTATTGACGAGCTGCACCTTACGCCCCACCGGGCACGTATCGATTGGCCTCCAAGGATACTCCTGATCCACTGCCGCAGCACCGTCAGAAGAAGTCTTAACAGTCATTTCTGCAACTCCTCCACTTTCCACTTAGCGTCCATCACTGTCTGCCCGTACTTCATCATCGCAAACATGATCTCTTCGTCCTCGTATTGCAGCGGGCGGTCGCCCACAAAACAGATGTGATATCCCTCGCTGTCGCGCTCGTAAAACAACAAGGTGAAGCAATACTCTTTGCCGGTGCTGTCCGTGTTCCACTGAACGATCTCAGCGGGACGGCCATCAATATCAAGATTTCTAAATTCAAGGTTCTTGAGTCTCATTCCTCTCCCCTTGCTCGGATGGCGGCGGCGTGTTGCTCGCCTGTTGCATAAAACATATTTTCCTCACACACCTTCGCACACGCCGCACGCTCTGCCGCAACCGCCTTTGCAATCGCTTCATCGGCGTCCCACGGCAATGGCGTCCCGCCTAGCCTGTAAGCCTCGTGTCTCCACAACACAGCACGCTGCTTGTGGTATTCGCAGTATTGGCAGGTCATTTCTCACCCCTTGCTCGAATGGCGCGTGCAGCTTGTGCCGTGTCGTAATGCCCTTCGCACACATCAGCACACTCCTCACGCTCGGCAGCAGCGACAAGGGCGGCGAAGCGTTCAAGTTCCTGTGGCGTAAGCCCTTGTTCGTCGTAGTGCCCGCGTATCGGCACTTCAGCTTGCTGCGCTATACGGATAATGTCGTCGCGGGTCATTCCTCACCCCCAATCCCATGCGCTCGTTCAATTGCGCGGGCAATCGCAAGTCTGAAGTTGTCATAAGAAATCTTGTAATCAACAGATCGCCACACTCGGTCAATCTCCTCATCCGTCAGCGGCTTGCGCTTCTGAGACTCTGTAGAAAAGTCAAATTCAAAGTCAGGCATGTTCCGGATAATGTTTTCACGATCACTATCCATCGCCTCTTTAAGCATTCGATTTGCTCTATGGTGTCTAGTTTCTTTGATAGATGGCCCAACCATCTCCTGCTGCACATCCGTCAGCCGCTGCATGGATGCCTCGGCAGCAGCGCCGCCATCCCAGCCGCACCGATAGCATTCGGCAAGTTCAAACGCCCTGCGCTCACGCTCGGCAGCGGCACCAGCCTCGTAGCCACGGCGGTGGTATACAGAGAACTGTTGCTCCATCGTTGCTGTTGGCACACTAATCTTTGCACCCTTGATCCATTTGGCTGCTTCCGTTGCGGCGACAAGGGCAGCGAAGCGTTCAAGCTCGTGCTGGGTCATTACGATGTAATCTGTGCGACCGAACAGGCTTTCTGGTTCGCCTGCCCCAGCATCCCGCGCCATAGCAATGATGTCATTGCGGTTCATTTCAGTATTTCCCGTTCAAGTATCGAAACAGCGTTGTCAATCTGCTCAACCAAATACGATGGAAATGCAGGTTCTCGGTACAGACCAACAGCTTCTACCGCAGAGAGCAAACGCATGATGCGCAGTAATTCTTCCTTGGTCATACATCACCCCTTATCCGTTCATACTCCGGCAACAGCGCCATCGCTTCCTCTGGCTTGATCATAATCCAGACAATCATCTTATTAAACTCAAGCGGCAGCGTGCCGTGGTCGATTTCGATGCTGCTTTTGCCGGGGATGCTGGCTTTGTATTTGGCTTTTACGGTTTCGGCCATGCGTTCTTTCTCCGCTCTGTCGTCTTTTGTCATAACATTCATTCCGAATACTTTCCATCTGGATAGCGAGTGAGTGGTTTGTTGCTCATGCGCCGCCTCTGTTCAGAGCAGATTCACAACGCCGCTGATGCTCTTGGTATTCGCGCACGCTGGCATTGTGTTTGAACATATCTCTCAGCACTGGCAACGTCACGTCAGCCATGGATTCGGTGACGTATTCAGCGTATGACCGAAACTCTGGTGAGCCCGCAGCGATTGCTTTCTGCATCCACTTGCTCACGAGTTCTTCTCCTTCAGCTTGGCTTCGATGGCTTTATGCTGGTCCGGTCTAAAGTGATCTCGTTGAATTTGCTGCCATTCCTCATCCGTCAGCCCAACCCACTCGCGGCTCGGACGCAGCGGCAGGAGCAGTTTTGATACATAAACCGAGAGGTCGCATCCCGGTTGCCACCTCGTTGCCGCCTCTTCAATGTTGTCCCAGTGGTAGGTTGTAGTGCCATCTGCGTTGATGCGACAAATTTCAGTGTTTTCCGTCATGCGTTCTTCTCCTTCAGCTTGGCTTCAATGGCGGCTACAAATTCCCAAAAATTTCTAGCTCCGCCACGCGCTTCTTTTTCGATCTCCTCATCCGTCAGACCTACCCACTCGCGGCGGGGTGGGTGGGTGTAAAGGGGCTTCCAAGTAGGGCCGTACTCTCCTTTCATCCAAGATATTGCGCCCTGTTCTATATCAGCCCACGCCACAGGATCCTGCTCCATCTCCTCCAGCCCCCGAGCACAGATCGCGCACAACTTGGCCCTTTCGCAGACTTCCGCGCATTGATTTACACGAGGGGCTTCCATCGCTTGCTGCACATCCGTCAGCCGCTGCATAGCACCCTCCGCAAGCGCAGCGCGCAGACGATGAATTTCGGCCATATGCTCACGCAAAGACTCGCGCAGGGCTTCGAGTTCGCACCAGTCTTGC
>RPOS01000321.1 GCA_003820635.1 Verrucomicrobiaceae bacterium
TAGACTTCTCCGCTGACGAGCTCGCTCGCTACGGTGCCTACTGCGTCAACGACGTCGAGCTTACCTACAGCCTGTTCCACAACTACCTCAGCATGGGCTTCCCCAAGCAGGAGCTGCGTCTCATCGACGCCACGCTGCGCATGTTTATCGAGCCTCGGCTGGTGCTGGACAAAGACCTGCTTGTCTCCCACCTCGTCGCAGTTAAAGACTACAAGCAGCAGTTGCTTGAGGACGTACGGGATACACTCATCGGGGACTACTCCGACCCCGAGGCGGTGAAGGTGCTGCTCGACAGCGGCACCGATGGCATCAAGACGCTTCTCATGTCTAACCCCAAGTTCGCTCAGCAACTCGAACGCCTCGACGTTGAGCCCCCCATGAAGGTCAGCCCGGCCACAGGCAAGCTTGCGTATGCCTTCGCCAAGACCGACGAAGCCTTTAAGGAATTGGCCGAGCATCCCGACGTACGGGTGCAGGCACTCGTCGCTGCGCGCCTTGGCAACAAGACCACGCTCGAGGAGACCCGCACGGAGCGGTTCATCGGCATGGCTGGGCGCGGTGCGTTCCCTGTGCCCCTGCGCTACTACGGCGCCCACTCCGGGCGCTGGTCAGGCCAAGACTCGGTGAACCTCCAGAACCTTCCATCTCGCGGGCCGTATGCCAAGGCACTCAAGCGTGCTATCAAGGCGCCTCCGGGTCATGTCGTGATCGACTGCGACTCCGCACAGATCGAAGCCCGGTGCCTAGCATGGCTGGCGGGTCAGCATGACCTCGTGCAAGCTTTCCGGGACAAGCAGGACGTCTACAAAATCATGGCCAGCCACATCTACAACGTGGCCCCGGATCAGATCGATAAAACCCAGCGACAGGTAGGCAAGGTCGTGGTGCTCGGGGCAGGCTACGGCGTCGGCCACGGCAAGCTCAAGTTGTTCCTCAAGTCCATGGCCGGTGTCGAGGTGACTGAGGCTGAGGCCAAGCGCATCATCAACTCCTACCGCAATACCTACGACTGTATTCCCTATCTCTGGGACTCCGCCAACCGCGCTATTCAAGCTTTGGCCAGCGGTCAGGAGATGGTCATCGACGTGCCTGAGCTGGTACGCGTAGAACCCGGCAAGGGGCTCACCCTGCCTAGTGGCCTGCACATCCAGTATCCCGGCTTGCGCCGCGAATACAACGAAGACAACAAACCCGAGTGGCGCTACACCACCAAGGGTTTGCCCACCCGCGTATACGGGGGCCTCTGCGTGGAGAATTTTTGTCAGGCTATCGCCCGCTGCGTGGTGGCCGAGCAGATGCTGCGCATCCGCAAGCGCTACCCCACCGTGCTCACGGTGCACGATTCCGTGGCCTGTATCGCACCTCAAGACGAGGCGGAAACCGCGATGGCGTACGTCGTCGAGTGCATGTCATGGAACCCGAAATGGGCGGTCGGTTTGCCTCTGTCGTGCGAGGCAGGAATGGGTGAATCATACGGTGATTGTTAGGGTAAACTGGGTTCCATACTAAGGAACCCACAATGGCACTCGCGCACTCATACTCATCCGTTAAAGATTTTGAGGGGTGCCCGCGTCGGTACCACGAAGTCCGCATTCTCAAGAAGTTCAAGTCACAAGACACCGAGGCCACGCTATACGGCACCGCTGTGCATAAAGCATTCGAAGACTACATCCGGGACGACACGCCGTTGCCCGCGCAGTTCAAGATGTTTGAGCTGTTCGTAGCGCCGCTGAAGAAAGTTAAAGGCGACGTGCTGTGCGAACAAAAGATGGCCATCCGTGCCGATTTCACACCGTGTGACTTTTTCGATAAGGCTGTATGGTTCCGAGGCGTGCCCGACTTCTTGGCGATCAACAAGACCAAAGCCCGAGTAGCGGACTACAAAACCGGGAAGTCTGCGCGCTTTGCAGACCCCGACCAGCTAGAGCTGATGGCGGCAATGGTCATGGCGCACTACCCAGAAGTGCAAACCGTGTCCGGCATCTTGTTGTTTGTGGTGGCCGCGAAAGTAGTTAAGTCAGAATATACGCGAGCTGACCTCCCGAACATCTGGTCAAAGTGGGCGGGACGCGCTAGTATGATCGAGTCAGCAGTGGAACACGGTGCGTGGGGGGCGAAGCCCTCCCCATTGTGTCGCTTCTGTCCGGTAAGCAACGAGGCATGCGAGCATCGGTAGGGCTCTGGACCCTAGCCAACGGTGGGATAAAACCGTGGCAGTTGTAGGCAGGTTCCTCCCTAGGAATCTCCCCTGCTGATACAACGGACACTCCGGAAAGACGGGGCGCACTCTTCCTTGGAGCTGTCATGGCCGCAAAACCACGTAATTACAAGCGTGAATACGAGTTGTATCAGGGCACCCCGGAGCAGTTGAAGAAGCAATCCGAGCGCCATAAAGCTCGCCGTGCGTATGTAAAAGCGAACGGCCCTGTGCCTGCCAGCATGGACATTGACCACGTGAAGCCTTTGAGCAAAGGCGGCACCAGCAAACTAAGCAATCTACGGGCTGTGCCCAAGTCGAAGAACAGAAGCTTTGCGCGTACCAGTACGAACAAAGTCAAATAACGCAGGCTTACAGTTAGGGAAGTTGCATGCAGATCGTGGAGAACCGCGCACTGCTCTTTGTCACGCGCAAAGCAGATCAGATTAAAGCCCTGATTCCGAAGTCGCACATCATCGAGCGCAATGGCGCGTTGGCAAAGATACTCGTCAACTGGGGCCCGGACGAGGTGCAGATTCTGCGCAACCTCAAGATCAAAGCGCCGCCGCATCCCATACTGGGTACTTACGATTGGCCCGGCGTCTACACGCCGTTCGAGCATCAGCGCACCACGGCTGCGTTTCTGGCCACACACCCACGGTGTTTTTGCTTTAACGAGCCCGGCACAGGCAAGACTAGCGCTGCCGCA
>RPOS01000322.1 GCA_003820635.1 Verrucomicrobiaceae bacterium
AAGCTATCCGAACTGACCGCACAGATGGAAACGATTGAACAGGAACTTTTGGAAATCTGCAAAGCCACAGGACAAGACGGCGGCAAGACCACGTACGGGTCTTTCTCCAAGACGATCAAGACGCGCTATTGGACAAACGATTGGGACAACATGTATGGATTCATCAAGGAAAACGATGTGCCGCAGATTCTCGAACGACGAATCCACCAAGGAAATTTTAAGGAATTCATGGAAGCAAACCCTGATAAGCTGCCAGTCGGCTTGAACGTTGACTCGAAGTACAGCATCACTGTACGTCGGGCAAAGTGACGCCTATACCCAATTAACCAAAAGGAACAACCATGAGCAATCTGACTCTATTCAATTCCGGCGTATCCCTGCCTGACTACCTGCGCAACGAAGACGACATCACCAAGTCACTGGCGGGGCAAAGCAACTCCAAAACCATCTCCATCAAAGGCGGCGTGTGGCGCATGGTGTCCGGTGGCGAGGAGATTGCCCGCAACGAAGACCGTGCCATGAATGTCGTGATCGTGGCCGCTGCCAAGACTAATTCCCGTACGTTCTTCATCGGCAAATACGAAGAAGGCAAAGACGTGGGTCCGACTTGCTGGTCTGCCGATGGTGTTAAACCCAACGAAGAAGTGCCTGCCGAGCAGCGTCAGTTTGATAATTGCGCCAACTGCCCGCAGAACATCGAAGGCTCCGGCGACGGCAAGACCCGCGCCTGCCGCTTCAGCCGTCGCTTGGCTGTGTCCCTTGAGAACGACATCGGTGGTGACGTCTATCGCCTGCAACTGCCAGCCAAGTCTATCTTCGGCAAGCCGGTTGATGGCAAGATGAGCCTGCAAGCCTATGCCAACTTCCTGTCCGGTCACGGTGTGCCGATCAGCGGCGTGGTGACTGAGATGCGTTTCGATACTGCCGAGGCTGTGCCGGTGCTGCGCTTCAAGGCCGTGCGTCCGCTGACTCGCGAAGAGTGGGAGTTGTCGAAAGCTTCAGGTGTTTCTGAGGAAGCCCGCCGAGCAATCGAGTTCAAGTTTGCGGTCAAAGCTGACAAGACCCCGGCACTGCCCGTCGCGTTCACGCAGAGCCCAGCAGCAGTTGAGGTGGCAAAAGTAGAGAGTTCTATCGAAGAAGTAGTAGAACCGGTTAAAAGGACCAAGAAAGTAGTTGTTCCTGACGTACCCACAGATAAGCCGAATGTTTCGGATATTCTGAGCGACTGGAGCACGGACGACGATGAGTGATTCACGCGGGTATAGCACAGCGCTAGTACAGCAAGTGGCTGCGGCTGACCCGTCGTTGCCGACTATCCGCCTAGCCAAAGTGTGCATTGACCGAGGCGTCTCGGTCTGGGAGGTGTCACGAAAGCTAGGCGTTAGTCGGCCTATCATCTATCAGTGGTTTCGTGGGAAAGTAACCCCTCGAACCAAGCATTTAGAACAGATTCTTATTTTGGTTTCTCAACTTGAGTCGGCATAATCAGTATCGAGGCTAGGCTGCGCTGATCCCGTAGCGACGAGGCGGACCACGGGGCCGCCGCCTCACCTTTTCCCCGCTAACCGAATCCCGTGTGAGGCTACGTGAGCACCACCTTCCTAGACGCCATACTGCCGTCTGCTGGTACGTATTGTGTTGCACGTATCAACAGCAAAAATAAAAAAGCAGTCCAACATAGGTTTTGCAGTACCAAAGAAGAAGCATCTCAAGCAGCTCAGGAGATGAACAAAGAGTTCTGGAATGTGTATGTGGCAATGGCTACGTACGCAGACCCTGCGGCAGGTCGCACTGCCGCAAATGCAGTTGAGATGAAGTGCCTGTTCCTTGAGCTCGATAGCCATGACGGCGTGCCGTATGCGACGCCATCCGAGGCCAGCAAGGCGCTTAAAAAGTTTGTCGTAGACACTGGCCTGCCCAAGCCCACAATCGTGTTCTCAGGGCGCGGGGTGCAGGCATACTGGGCATTCACCGAGCCTGTTCCGATTGCGGAGTGGGTGCCGGTCGCACGGGCGCTCAAGGCGTTCTGTTTCGCCCACGGTCTGAAGATCGACCCGCAGGTGACGGGTGACGCTGCACGTGTCATGCGCATGCCCGGCACGGTTAACTACAACTCTCCAGATCAGCCGCTGGCGGTGCTGGTA
>RPOS01000323.1 GCA_003820635.1 Verrucomicrobiaceae bacterium
CGGCACCTATCAGCAAGGGATGCCGAAGCCGTTGCAGACTACGACCACGACTAGCGAGCTGGCTAAAGCGATTGCCAAGTTTGCGTTTGAAGAGATGAGGATTGAGCTGTCACCCATCATCATCGATAACAGCTTACGTGGGTACTTGGGTGGCGTCGTGCCGCTGATGAATATGCTGGTCGATCAGATGGTCAACCCGAACAAGACGGACAGGCCGCTGAGCAAGTATTGGTTCCTGAGCCAGTACCTTACACCGGAAGTGCCGACTGGACCGAAGGAAGAGTTCTACGATCTGGTCAACAAGGTGATGCCGGTCAAGCGTGCGCTTGCGCAACTGGAGAAAACAGACATCGACGCCGCGATGAAGTATTACGAGAAGAACGCGGACAAGCTGAAGATGGCGGAGCTGGTGAACAAAGCCTTGCAAGAGATCGAGCAGACTCGGGCGTACATTAAGTACCTTGAGAGTGCCAACGGCGCCAAGTCTATCCCGGACAGCGCTGAGCGCCTGAAGACGAAGCAGGATGTTGAGCGGTACGAGAACAAGAATCTGGAATGGGTGCAGGCTGCCAAGGCTCAGATTTTTGGGAAGAAGGAGTAACTACTCAAGCCGCCAGATACGGACGCCGTAGCGTCCGTATTCGCAGCGGTTAGCTACACCGAGTGAGATTTGCAGATGTTCTTCGGCAGGGGCCAGTAGTTCGGCCACCTGCTTATCTGTTGCTGTTGTCGGCAAGAAGAATGAACACCCCTTGCGCACGTCCTCCCAAGGGATGAAGTATTGCGCACCGAGGATGGTCAGAATCCTGATCTCATCAGGAAGTTTCAAGCGCATTGGCTACACCCACTGCATCGCTATCAAAACAATAACTGCGCACGGACGGCACGCTCATGCTGCCGATTGATCCTGCTGCGATCCGCTTGGCTATCGCCTTGCCGTCGTTCTTTATGATCTTCAGGCTCACCAGACCTTTGATTGTCTGCCGCACATCGACTTGATGCTCGACCAGATAGGAACGGAGCTCGTGTGCCGGTATCCATAGCTCTTTGCGGTCGGGCTCGTAGCGTAACTTCAGCGCATTGCGTGGTGCCTCAATCGGGGCTGAGGGCAGCCCGTTTTTGGGCGACTCGATGATGAGGGCGTTGGACAAGTTGTCGTTGATGTATCGGCCAAGGATTTCCGCTGCGAGGGAGTCACCGTGGCTGACGGACGCCTTGTTCGAAATCTTGACGCCTGCCAGCTCTTTGAGCATGTACTGATAGACCGGCGCGATCTCGATGTCGATCAGCCCTATCTGACGTGCGAAGTAGGCACCGGTGAAGGAGCATGCCAACGTGCCGGAGTGGAAGCGATCTGACTTGTCCAAGTTCAGCGTCTCATCGATCTTGCGCTGCATCTGGTGCAGTGTCTCAATGACCAGCGCTTTGTTCTTCAGGACGAAGCTGACGAAGATCGGCCCGGCAACGCCGTAGTTGCTAGCGAGCTTGCGGAAGATTTCATCCGCCTCAGTCTTGGAGATGTCGGCACTGCCTGCTACGTAGATGTCGATGAGTCGGGCTTGCTCACCACCAGACGTTGCCTTGATGCTGCTGATGGCATCGGAGAACACCGAGTTGCTGGAGGTGACGACGATGCTGCTCCACGTGGTGTTATTGTTCCGCAGCTTGTTAGCCTGCGAATCCATCCGGTGCCGAGCGCGGCCTCGCGTGACCGAGTAAATGAAATCGGACAGCTCCTCGGGTTTGGTATTGGTCATCTCATCGAATGACGGGCTGATGTTGTTCAGCATGCCGATGTGCTGGAACTTGGCCAAGTA
>RPOS01000001.1 GCA_003820635.1 Verrucomicrobiaceae bacterium
CAATAGCGCCATCCTCCGGTCAAGCCGGTCGAGCAACAGGGACTTTGTCTCCGGATTGACCAATCCCGTGGCCGGGTCAAGGAATCCGGGTTTGTGGATCTGATCGCCGTAGTTCAGGACCGTGACCTTCGACACGCCCTCCTTGGCCAGCTTCTTGATGAGGTCGATGCGGGGCAGGTAGGAGTGATAGAAGAAATCGGGATTGATACGGTGCTCTAGCATCAGGTCAACGGTTTGGAGCATGATTTCGGCGTTCCGTCTTGCCTCGCCGTTCCCGAGGGCCTCGAAACCGATTTCATCCCTGCAATATGCGGTGTATTTATCCCACTCCTGCGCATCCCGGCGGTAGGGTCCGTTAAAGGGGCCGTTCAAAAACGGGCTGGGAGCCTGTCCCTCTGGCGCGGCAGCCAAGGACTCGTCAAATTGGTGAAAATGGAATGCGTTCTCGAAATGGCGCTCCACCGGGATGGCGAAATCCAGAACGCGCAGGCGGACCGGAACGTGAAGGTCTTCCGCGCCGGCGGCCGAAACCACGATTTCGCCGGAGTAAACGCCGCCTTTCTGACCGGCCGGGACGCTGATCTCAACCCAGACCGGCTGCCATACCTCGGCATCGAGCGCGAAGGAATCGAGATAAGTGCAGATTGGATCCGGCCACCAACCCGAGCGATCCACCTTGTAGTAGGAAGGATTGGTGTTCACATAGCCGACGGGATGGCAGGTGATGCGGTCGCGAGAGATTTCATCGCCGCTTTCGGAGACAAGATTGGAGGACGATACCCTGACGTCGGTGATGGACTCCCTTGACCTGAGGACGACTTGGGACGATCCGGTTTCGTTCTTTGCCAACACCAACTCGACACCGCCGCCCAGCGTTCCCTGGAAAGGGACGCCAGTCCTGAACACCTTGTCCAGACTGTGGGTGATCCCGTATCCCCATTTTCTCTCCCGGAATTTCAAGTTGAATGAGGCGATCGGAAGCCGCTCCTCAACCTCGCAAAGATGCCGATGCCACAGAGTGATCGCCTGGCGCAGGGGAATGAGTTCTCGCCGGCCGTCGGCGGAATCCTGGATGGCGCCAGCCAATCGATCCAAGCGGAGGAGTTCCCGTTCAAGCGTCGAGAAATCAGTTGCGAGGGCCGGAAGGGAGGCCGAATCCCGCTCCGCAAAGGAACGGCTCAAGCCTTCAAATTTCTCCCTGGCCACGGAAACCAAGAGAGAGGGACGGATGCTTTCCAAACGCACATCTGCAAGATAGATCACCAGGTCTTTCTGCGGGGTTTCCAGCATGAAGCGGAATATCCTGACCTCCTCCGGCGTTCTCGCGGCTTCATCGACCGGGACCCGCATGGTCGAGCGCCCGGGCGGGATGAAGATCCGGCAGCAGGAATCCCAGGCCGGCGCCTGCTCATCCTGCGGCCACTCAAAGCACCCCCCGCGCGCCCATCGGTTGGTGGCGAGCACATCCAGAGCGATTGCCTCTTCACCAGGGTTGTGGACTTCAAAACTGAGGATGTCATGCAAAGCCCAATTGCTAAGCTCCGGCCTATCCACGTGAAGCTCAACATAGGGCCACCTGTCCCCGGATCTGCGTACAGAGAAAGCTGCGCAACCTTCGCCGCCCAACAGGTCCGTGTCTTGGAATTCAAACGTCTCTCCCTCGCCCAAGCCTGCGTGATTCCATTTCGCGACATCCTCGCTTGAGCGTAATGATGCGATGATTTCGTGTGAAAAAGTCACGGGTTGGTGATCGGTTATTGCGGCGACCCGGCCAAGGCAATCGTGGATGAGAGAGTCAGACATGGATTAAGAAGGTTCAAAGGATGTCATTCGGAGATCGTCAGGATGTCGGAGCAGATACCCTTACCGGTGAAGAGATACTCGTCGTCCGAGACCTGCTTCGTGAACCCGTATTTGGAACGAAGCTTCGGAAGCCCGGGTATTTTTATCTTTGCCTGCGGACTATTGTAGCCACTGAGCAGAACAGCCGCTTCACCATTTTCCCCGCGAAGGATTGCGCCGCTCACGCTTCCCTGCGTTGCGGGAATTACGAGCTGCTGAATCGGTGTCGTTGACATGATCAGCGGCTCAAGGGACTTCACCATCGCTCCGATCCGCACCATCATCGCCCATCGTTCATCGAATGTTTTACCGTCCACCTGCCGTTGAAGATCGAAGTAACTGTAAAAGAAAAAACCGCGCATGCCGGCAATCGCATGCATGATTGTGAGGCAACGTATTTCCTCTTCCGTTGGCGCCCTCAAGTTCATGCTCTTCTTCAGTCCGGCATCATAGATGCCTGTGTCATGCGCCTGGATGACCGCCCACGAAGCCCCCGTGCCCGGTGCGTTCCATACTTTCCATAGCTGGTCAAGATAGAACTTCATGTTTGGCATGTCGTTGCTGTTATCGTTAAAGATCGGATAACGATCAATTCCCATGACATCAACAGCGGATCCGAATCTGGCCAGATCGGTGACATGCGTGAAGACCGCCCACACCGGATGACTGGAATCCAGCGTGTTGATCAAGCGCCGGCGGGCATCCAACTGGGGCGCGTACTTTAATTCCATTTCGTCCCCGGTATACCATGCAAGAATGGCTGGATTGTCCTTGAGCGAATTGACGGCATGGCGAACCAAATGATCGGCTCCCTTGCTGGGATCTTCGCCGAGAATCTGGCTTTGCTTGGGGGAGATTAAACCGCATGGATAGCCCCAATAATTCTCGTGCAGATCCTTCAGAGAATAAACCACCTTGATCCCGCTGGAATGGCAATCATCGAGAACCCTGCGCACGGATTCGAGGCCATATTCATTGGTGAAGCTTAAAAAAGGACTATTATAAGGCATCACTGTGTTGAACGGGGAATCCTTCAGCCTCGCGAGATCGGCCGGTGTAATCCCCAATTTGTAAAAGCCGATGGGCATGAAGGGTTTTCCCCCGACAAGGGTCCTGCCATGATCATCAATCGTGCATGCGGAGGAATCCGTGGCACTCTTCCCCGCGACTGCCGTTACCTCGAGGTAGTTTTTCGCCAGGATCGCTTTCGTGGAGGGGCTCAATAAAGTCAGCTTCAAGTTTACCGGCCCGGGCTCGATGGCACCAAGATCCGACGGTTTGAATGAGATGCGACTTGAGGCAACGGGTACCAGAGCGGAGCCTTTGGACTTGCCGTCTTGTTCAGCTTCAATGAGGCAGGAGGGATCGGACACTTCCTGTGGAATTCCACCGTCCGAACCCAGCAGAACGGACCGCCCGTCGAGCGGTAGGCGCTGCATTTGGGGCAGAATTTGATAGACTGTCCAATCCGCGATGCCGACAGGTTCGATGGTCACCCCGTCGAACCATGCCCTGCCGGTCATTCCAGGACGCATGTAAAGACGAAGTGTTGGGGTGACATTGGCCTCCCTGAGCGCCGTGATCATCGTAATATGGGTCCACCCCTGCGTGCCGCGAACTCCCGTTGCATAATCACCACCTCTGTAACCGTTGGGATCATTGGAGTCAGTAAATTCAATGGCAAACGTTGCCCCCGTTTCATTGGGAAATCCCCCCGTAACCTCCTCAGTCCGGATCCAGACGCCAACCTTGTATTTTAACGATGGCTTGAGATTAAGTCGCAGAGAAGCGAACCTATATTTACTCGGGTCGCTGCGTGAATAGAAAAGAGCACCATTGCCGGTCCGTCCCACGCCCGCCTCGATTTTAAAGCCCTCGTCCAAGTTCCAACCGCCCTGCGAATCAAATGAGGTATTGGCAATTCCTGTCGATTCCTCTTTAAGAACATAGGGGGAAAAGCCTTCGACAGAAAATACATTCGTGTCTCCCGCCGTAACGTTTCCTGAGGGAGCCCCAGATTGCGCTGCTGAATTCTGCACCAGCGGGATAGCTAACAGAATCATCAGTCCCAGAACACATGCTGCGCCAGTTGTGGAATAGGGAATAAATTTTTGGTAGTACGCTCCAGGGGTGGCCCGCCGGGCCAAGTCGCACGCGCGTTCACAACGGCCACCTTTAACATACAAGTTCTTCGGGAGTATCGAGGTCAAATGCATCTTCTTCATAAGCACACCCATACTCACTGCCACCTCCTGCTTTGCAATCGGAATCTTGCGCAAATCCATACTAAAACGCGCAGACGAACACCACGCCCTTGCTTGATTCGGCGCGGTTCTGCAACAGGCGGAAAAAGGACCTCTTGGCAATCTCAAGAGGAAGCGAGTTTAGCACGTAATTCCCCCCCCGTGCAGCCAAACTTTTGGACAATCGCCGCTTCAAGTGCGGAAATGTTGTTGAATCCGCTTCTTCGGGAAATCTCAGCAAGTGAGAGCGTCGTTGTAGCGAGAAGTCGTTTGGCCGTTGCGATGCGGCCTGATCGAATCTCCTGATAAATTCCACGTCCCAGATATTTTTGAAACAGTCCTTCGAGCGTTCGCCGCGAAACCCCACTCACCCTGACCACATCCGGAACGTAAATCGACTCGTTCGAATGTTCGCGAAGAAACTGCAACGCTACCGCAAACTCTTTGCTTAACAAGGCGTAGCTATCCGATGATTCCCGCACGAAAATCTCCGGATTGTCGGCGGTGGA